>DFGI01000079.1 GCA_002371705.1 Bacteroidales bacterium UBA3754 | reverse complement strand
TGCCCTAAAATATTGACCATTAGTCATTTTTGCAATTTTCATGAGCGGAGCTTCGTTGAAACTGTTTTGAACCATTTGCGTTCCGTATGGCGTAGGATAGGGAACCTCGCCTTTGCGTCCCACGCCAATGGTATAGACGCGTATGCCGAATTTTGCGGCAAGTTCGGCTGCGGTTATTGGGTCTATGTCGCCGCTGTTGTTGTCGCCGTCGGTCAAGAGCACGATTACTTTGCTGATTGCCTTGCTGTCTTTCAGTCTGCCAACGGCGAGGGCAAGTCCCATGCCGATTGCAGTACCGTCGTTAATCATTCCGCATTCAAGTTCGTTGAGTTGGTTGAGCAATGTCACGTGGTCGGTTGTGAGCGGACACTGCGTAAAACATTCCGAGGCGAACACCACCAGTCCCATACGGTCGTACGGTCGGTTGTTTATGAAATTTGCCGCTACATCTTTCGATGCTTCTATTCTGTTGGGTTTCAGGTCCATAGCAAGCATACTCGACGAAACGTCCATCGAAAGAACAATATCGACTCCGTAAGTTGTTGAATCAGAATATGTATCGACGGAAACAGGGCGGGCGAGCGCCACGATTGCGAATGCCAACGCAAGCAGACGCAATGCAAATGGAATATGTATCAGATATTTCTTTGGCGACGATGGAATGCCTTCTAAATCCTGCAACGTTGGCGTGTTCACGTGTGCGAACAGGTTCGTGTGTTTCCAAATATACCACGCGATTAATGGCACAAATAGCAGGAACAGCCAAAAATATTCAGGGTTCTCGTATGAAAAAAATCTAATATTTCGTATTGCTTCAATCATTGCTTAGAAAAACGTCCAAATTTCCGATAAATTGTGGAAAAACGGAAAAAAGAATCCATGGGATTTATGAACAATTATTAACTGAATGCACAATTCACAATGCCTAATTCTCAAATGTGAGATGCTTCACTTTGTCCGACATGATGGGGCTTGGGTAAAATAAAAAAAGAAAGGGAAAAATACGCTGCATTTTTCCCTTTCCGTAGCCGAGAAAGAAATATTTAGAACACTTCCGAATTTTTTTTCATATAGTCTATCAATTCGTCAACTTGGCAGAATGCCAGCGCGGTGAACGTGTCGGCTGCGCCGTAATAAATGCAGATTCTTCCCGTTGCTGCATCGTAAAGATTTGCACATGGGAAGGTCACGTTTGGCACAAAACCGCGTGTTTCGTAGTCAACTTCAGGAGTGAGCAGATAGTCGCGTGTTCTGTAAAGAACTTTTGACGGTTCGTTTATGTCCAACAAAACTGCTCCGTAGCTATACACATAGCCGTTGCACGTGCTTGAAACGCCGTGGTAGAACAGTAGCCAACCTTCGGTTGTTTCAATAGGAACTGGTCCCGCACCAACTTTCATTCCTTGCCACCAGCCCTGTCCTCCGTTGGTCATCACAAGTTTGTGGTGTCCCCAGTGTTCCATATCGGGACTTTCGCTAATGTAAATGTTGCCAAACGGCGTGTGACCCGTGTCGCTCGGACGGCTTAACAACATATATTTTCCATTGATTTTTCGAGGGAACAACACGCCATTACGATTGTATGGCATCAACGGATTCGGCATACGTACAAACGTCTTGAAGTCTTTTGTCTTGCCCAAACCGATAGAAGGACCTTTCATATCGTCGCACCACGTAACATAGTATGTGTCATCGATTTTAACCACACGAGGGTCGTATGCGTAACTCGTTGGATTTGGCGTGCCGTCTTCGTTCACCCATTTAATCGGTTCCGGGTTCAAATCAATGTGGATTCCGTCTTTGCTGAAACCACTGAACAACGTGGCGCGGCCATTACGTTGGTCGCCGCGGAACACGCCAGCAAATGCACCGTTGAACGGCACTACTGCACTGTTGTACACGCGTCCTGCCGTTGGAATTGGATTCCAGTCGATAATTGGATTTTTACTGTAGCGCCAAAGAATGTCCTTGCATCCTGCAGGTTTTTCTTCCCACGGAATATTAGGAAGATTATTGCCGATAATTGTACTCATCTTGTAATTAATTAAAATTTTCACTTTCGTAACTAATCACAAAAATAGGAATTTTTTCCAATTCTATATCGAAGGAATGTTTGATTTTTGGTATATTTGCAAGATTAGTTTTAGAATGGTTGTGGAAAACTTACATATAAAAAAGGATGAAAATACTGCGCAAGCCGACGAAATGGCTAAATATGTGCAGGATATAAAAAAATCGTCGCAACGGAGCGGAAGCGCAAAATTGTGCTGCTACGATTGGATGAAAGGTATTGATGAAACACAGAAACCAAGCAATTTGGTTGAGGTGCGGTTTAAAAATACACGTAAGGATTTTTTTGTGAATGAGTCGGGATTGCCGTTGGAAATTGGCGATGTGGTTACTGTTGAGGCTTCGCCAGGGCACGACATTGGCATTGTGTCACTGACGGGCGAACTTGTTGCTGCTCAAATCAAAAAGACATACGGAAAGAAGGTTCCTGAGTCGTTCCATAAAATTTTCCGTAAGGCGAAGGCTTCCGATATCGAAAAATGGAAAGAAGCTAAGGCGTTGGAACACAACACTATGATTCGCTCCCGACAAATCGCCAAGGATTTGAAATTAAATATGAAGATTGGCGATGTGGAATACCAAGGCGACAAAACCAAGGCGATTTTCTACTACATAGCTGACGAACGTGTTGATTTCCGTGAATTAATTAAGGTATTTGCCGACGAATTCAAGGTGCGTATAGAAATGCGTCAAATTGGTGTTCGTCAGGAAGCCGGAAGAATTGGCGGCATTGGTTTGTGTGGCCGTGATTTGTGTTGTTCGTCGTTTATCACCAACTTCGTGTCGGTTTCGACCAACGCGGCACGCTATCAGGAAGTTTCGCTTAACCCACAGAAAATGGCCGGACAGTGCGGAAAACTGAAGTGTTGCCTGAATTTCGAACTTGCAAGCTATATGGATGCCCGCAAGAATTTCCCCGACTTGAATGTGGCTTTGGAATTCAAGGACGGACGGGCGCACCACACGAAAACAGATGTGTATAAAGGCATTTTGACCTATCAATATAAAAAAGACGATATTCCTGTGTTTGTGGAATTGTCGGTTGATAGAGTGAAGGAAATCATTGAATTGAATAAAAAAGGTGTGAAACCTGATTCTTTGGTTGGCGAAACTCTTACCGTTGCGGAAGAATATACTCCTGATTATGAAAATGTTGTTGGACAGGAAAGTTTGACGCGTTTCGATAAGAAAAAGAAGAAAAAGAAACACGGCAACAGAAATCAAAATGCGCAAGGCGGACAGCCCCAACAAAACCAACAACAGAATCAACAGGCTCACCCTCAACAAAATACAAATAATACTGCGCAGGGGCAGGGACAAAAAAATGCCCAGCAAGGCAATCGTCCGAACAACCAACAGCAAAACCGAAACAGACATAGAAATCAAAACCGGAACAACGGTAACCGCCCTAATAATCAGCAATCTCCAAATAATGGAGGGCAAAATGCGTAGTGCTTTGCTTGCTGTGCTGACGCTTGTGGTGCTTGTGGGGTGCAATTCCAAACAAGTGTTCCACGAACGTGTTTCTTTCGACGATGCACGGTGGTGCAAGGATTCAGTGGTGCGTTTTTCGGTTTCTGTTGACGATACACTGCAATCTTATAATGTAGAGTTTTCCATTGTGAATACCGACGATTATCCGTATGCGAATCTGTATGTGTTTTCCGACATTATTTTTCCAAACAACCAATACGTCCGCGACACGGTTGAGTTTATTCTTTCAACACCCGATGGACAGTGGCTTGGAACGGGAATGAACGGCTTTGAGAATATTTTCCAATTCAGGTCGAATATTCGATTTCCGCAAACGGGAACGTATGTGTTTGCGTTTGAACAAGCCATGCGGTGCAAAAATACCGATTGTAGCGTGGGCGGTGTAAAATCTGTTTCACTTTCATTGAATAAGAATTAAACTATGAGCGCGAAAAACAAACTGCAGCGGTTTGCCGAAAACGAAACGTTTCCCAATGTGATTCAACCAGATTTCAATGAAGTGTTTCGGAAGGATTATCGGTTGAAACAAAAATGGGCTTCGGAATTTTGGAAAAATTCCAATCCGTTGGTTTTGGAACTTGGCTGTGGTAAAGGGGAGTACACGGTTTCGTTGGCGGAGCGTTTTCCTGCGAAGAATTATCTCGGCATCGATATAAAAGGCGCTCGTTTTTGGCGTGGCGCAAAATCAGCATTGGAAAAAGGATTGGCAAATGTGGCATTTTTGCGGACTCGCATTGAATTTATAGATTCTTTTTTCGGAAACAACGATGTTGATGAAATTTGGATAACATTTCCTGATCCGCAGCTTCGTGAACGCCGTGCCAAAAAACGTTTGACTTCGCCGAGATTCCTCAATATGTATATTCAAATGTTGAAACCGAATGCGGTTGTGAACTTGAAAACCGACAGCAAAGAGTTGTTTGATTACACAAAATCTCTGTTGGAATACAACAAACAGGAAATTTTGGTCGCTACCGACGATTTATACAATTCGCCATATTGCGATGAGATACTATCTATAAAAACACATTACGAATCATTCTATCTTACTCAGGGTAAGCCGATTACGTATATTCAATTCCGATTGCACGGTACAATCAAGGATTTGCCGGAAGAACAGGAATAGCTGTAGTGAATAAAATTTTTGAAAGCCTAAATACCTCAGAATGTGCAAGTAGTGCGCCGATTCGTTGTTTTTTTGCAAAAAAGTAATGGTATAATTTGCGAGTAATAAAAAAAAGAGTACTTTTGCATCGTCTTTTAAGGAAGATGGATTGATTCAGTAGCTCAGCAGGTAGAGCAC
>DFGI01000012.1 GCA_002371705.1 Bacteroidales bacterium UBA3754 | reverse complement strand
CCTTCTTCCTCTGGAAGTTGGTATAACACAAATTGATTTTCGTTGATTGGTGTAGGGTTGTTAGTTTTCATGATTGTCTCTTTTATTGATAAATTGCTTATTTCATTTCATCATAATCTGATCAAACCCCATACGTTATACCGCCATTTGTTGCAATCCGAATTTTTCTTCTATTTTAATCAACGATTCTGTAACATAACTAAACGATTGCGGGGGACATTCTATATTTTCCAAGATGTTTATTGCTTTTGGTTCTGCCAATTTCCGTACCTCCTTGAATCTAATGGCATATGCGTTATTCTTTTGGTTAAAATAAGACATGAAGAAATCTTCTGTAATACCCGATTTATTTTTTGTCTTTTCCCATATCTCTCGTGGACTTCCCTCTAATACAGAATCAACTTCAACAATAGCAACGATATTTTTTATTGGAACGGTGGCATAAATAATTACATAGTCAATATCTGTCGGGATTTTTTTTCTGTATTCAAATAATTTTTCTCCAGAAAAAATCTTCTCAACAAAACACGGATGTATGGATAATAATATGGTTTTACTTTTCATTTCTTAAAGTAATATATTGTTCGTTATTTATTTTTCGAATACTTTGAACATTTCCCTTAATTCCCACAGAAATCATTGATTTAAATGTTATTTCTTTGTCAAGTGCAATGAATCTGAATAGAACAATCAAGGTTTTTTGCTTAAGTATTTCAATCAAATTCGAATAAGAATAGACAGTTCTCTTAGAAATCAAGGGAAACACTTCGTCAATACTTTCAGAGAAGAAGACATCTTCCACAATTCCCATACATTGGATGGATTTTCTGTCGTGGCTTCGATAGAACAAGAGCACATCTCCTTTCTTTATCGATTTGATTTTGGAATGACAAAGATATGCCTTTTTGATAGTGTTTCCTTGACAAGAATAAAGATTTTGATCGCTTTCAAATAATGAACCTTTTAGATTGCTGAAATCAGGGAACAGGTCTTCGTGGTATTTAGGTTGGATAGGGACGATGAATTTTTGCACAGAAGCATCATCTTGAAAATAAGGATAATATCGAATCAAGGAATCCAAACTATCAAACTCTCCCTTTTTCAATTTCATCGGTTTGATGTATACATCATCTTGCTTGTATTTTCCAAGATTATAAAAACCATAATTCTCACACAAGGCAACTAATGTTTTCTGTTCATTGCCAAAAGTGTGCAAATACACCCAGTCTATGTTGTTTTTTACGCAATAGTTAAAAGCAATATACAACAAACGTTCACCTAACTTCTTACCACGAGCTTGTGCATCTACCTTAAACGTGCATAATTTTAAAATATTCCCTTTTACGACATACCCATCATCAGTAAGCGATGTATCATTTTCTAGTTTGTATATGCAAATAGCCACCACGTTTCCTTTGTTATCCTCAATACACCAACATTTACGTTTTTGTTCGGCACTTGTCTGATACCACTTGTCAAAATCATCGTATGCTTGGCGTAAGGAATCGAAGAAAGGTTGCTTTTTGTCAATTTCATACATATAATGGTCTTGTACTCCTGAATAACTATAGGAAATAGGAGTGTTAGAATATTTCCGCAGGAAATCAAGAAATTGTTCTAAACGATACACCTTGTTTTGAATACCGATTTTAGACGCTTTCTTGTGTATGCCCTCGTCATTTGTAACCAGAAGGTGAACCGCACCGCGATATAAGGAAAACAACACATTATTGTCAACCTTGTCGTTATCATTAGCATTGGATAGTCCCAATTCCACACAATCTACATCTGAAAGAATAGGAGGATTATCAATCTTTGAATATTGTTTGACGCGGGATAATACTACCTTTTTTCGTTCTCGGTCTTTGTCCCGATTTATATCGGCAATTTGCATAGGATGAACATACAGACAGTGCTGCTGCTCTACGGTTAATCTCCGCAGTTCGGCAAAAGAGGAGGCCAAGACCCTGCTGGTATCTTCTAACGGTATGATAATATTGGTATCTAAGAGTATATTCATTATTGAGCTTTGATTAACATAGGGTTTATATCGGACATACTAAATGACAACGTCTCTGCATCATCATTTAACGGAGAAATGCCGTTATGCTCTTCTAACCATTTCTGATATTCCGAAATATTGGGGTCTGAAATACAAATGGCATACTCTATTCCTGCTATAGCAATCACAAAATACACCTCGGCCTCAACATATCCATTAGGAAAACGTTTGTGTTCTCTCGTAAAGAACTTCATTTCATGAAGTATCTCATAGTTTAAATCTTCATTTTGATTGTACACGACATCACCTTCTGAATATAACCTACGTTGATTATATTGCCAAAACTCACCTTTGCCATATCGAGCATATTCACGCAAAGCTTTTAATATATCGGATTCTTCACACAGCAGTTCTTGAACACACAAATCGTATTTTTTCTTACCCATATTGTATAAGAAAAACTCGTATGCACATTTTGCTATGAAACGAGACATTATCTTATTAGGATACTCTGGTTCTGGAATATACGGTGTAATCATTTCCCTACTTTTCCCCGCCTTTATTGTCTCATATATTTCTTCATCGTCAAACGATACAATAACGCCATCGTCTGTTGTTTGCATTACAACATCTGTGCTTTTCAATGCACCAGGGAAAAACATCTTTTGCCTAACTAATTTTCCCTTCTTTGTAGAAATTTCATTTCTAAATCTTAATGAGACAAAATAAGGTTGCGACAATAATTCATTTTCGATTTTTATCGCAAAATAATGGTTGCACTCGTCACAAACATATCCTTTGGGCAAAAAGTGATGCTTATTCCCAAGCGATTCGGGAATAATGTGCTCAACACTTTTTGAGATTGAGGAATCTTTATGGCAAAAAATGCACTGCATATTCTATTCCTTTAATTACTCTATTGCTTCTTTTAATGTTCCCTTTTCAATGTAAGTGTTTGAGAGAAACATTTCTTTTGTAATACTCAACACACTAATTTTCATCAAATTATCAATCAACCTACTTAATTTTGTTTCACTAACAGATGGAGGTGTTCCATGAGCTATCCCTGCTTGAAAACTGTAAAAATCAACCCCATTATATTGCCATGTAATTATTTTGCAAGAAGGATCTTCATTTTTACCATGTATCATATCTTGCGTTAATTGAAACTCAAATGAATAATTCGTACTAGGATGCTTGAAAATGAGTTTGCTATCTTTGTCCACAAGAAGAATCTTAACTTGTATGTTGAGTTTTTTCAACTCGTCAATCAGCTCAAACGCTTTGAGTAATTCTCGTTTATAAATTGGAAAAGATGTTTTTTGATAATGAGCTGAAGGGTTTAATACCATCAGCTTCGACTGTCTAAACAAATTATCAATTCGAGGCGGTATGGAATTTGTATATCTTAACAATCTATCCCACAATTTATTCAATTCAATAAATTTCCCATCCGCATTTCTGCAATACTCTTCGGGAAGATAATTAGTTACAAACTCTTCTAAAGACTTCCTAATATAAAGTGATGCTGATACATAATCTCTTGCCAAATAATACTTTTGCGCTTTCACATAAGAATCGCATTCTCCGTCAATAACAACAGGCATCTCGTGTTTTGTAGTATTATCTTCTCCAACATACATTTCCTTCCTAATCCATAAAACATCTTGTTTATGCTGTTTAATTTTATAATCAACAAAATTGTATAGATTTTTGTCGTGTATGAGAAATAATATTTGATACTTTGTTGCATACTCTTTTAACAACAGATCCAACAATGGCTCTCGATTACTCATATCTAAACTAATCATCAAGTCATCTAGAACAAGAACTTTCAAGGCGTTTGGAACCGCAGTAGGGTTAACTCGATAATCTAAAATAGTTAGTCTAATAGCTGTTGCAAGTGCGGATATTTTAGCTTCATTTAAAAAAACATGTGGTTTCTTTATGCTAACACTTTTGCCATTAAATTGAGTTATCACTAATTCTATTTTAAAAGGAGTCCATTCATAATTTTTGTCTTTTTTATGATGACTTGGCTGACTATAAGTTAGTTGAAAGTCCATGTCATAACCAAGTTCTTTCAATCGTTCTTTGGCATTTACATTAATAAAATCAATAAGTTTTTTGAATTCAGTATTAAAATGGGTTTCAAAGTCGCGGAAATTCTTATAACTTTGGCTATTTTTATATACAAGAATTTTATCTCCTTTATAATTAGTCGTATATCCAGGTCCTTCAATATATTCAGCCCACATTTGACCTGCATTTGATAAACTTTTCCCTTTTATTGTGAATGAAGAGAATGTAACATAGGGCAATATTGAATACAAAAAAATGTTGTAGAGATTTGGTGTCTCACTATTTCGGAAGTCTTGGAATTTAAATATAGACTGATAATTTATAAAATCTGATGCTTTCCGTGACTCTTGAGCATTTGAGTCTCCACAAAGATGACTGTCCAATAACGATAATTCATAAATGCTGGAATTATCATCTTGAACTTTGATATAAGAATTTGAATGTTCTTTAGTTGTTCCACTAGCAGGTATCAAAGGGGCATTAATATTCACCAAAGATTCCTCATTTTTGCTTAATGGCAGAAAATATTTCTCGGTTTCAGGTGCAGTTTTAAACGATGCCTCTAACAGGGTATATAATCCCCAAAATATTGAACTTTTTCCGCTGCCATTTTCACCATAGAGTAACATATGTTTCCCTCCAAGGTGTATGGTTTCTTCCTTACTAAAGAATTTGAAGTTTGAGATAATGATATCGTTGATTTTACTCATACTTTTGACTTTGAATGGATTTGATATATTAAATTCTTACTCCTTGTTTCTAAAAGCATCATTCGCTGACGAATTATATTATCTGACTGCTGGTACCATAGATAGAAATTCTCAATATCCTTAGAAATATCTATAGATATATTATTCCAGGGATATGATTTTAGATACGAAATAACATCTATCTGACAGTCCTTCATGTGCTGCTCAAAATACAGTTCATATATAACCATATCTATAATTTCCATGATATGCGAGATTATCCTCTCATTGGAAGTGTGTGATAGGATATTAGGATTTGATTTGTCATTCAAATAAACAATATAATCAACTAACTGACATATAACATCTTGGGCTTCACATGTTATTTTGTAACTTGGGACTGGAAACGGATTAATATAGTCGGGCTTATACCTGAAAAAACCATTTGCAAGCACCGTCCCCGTATTAGAAATAAACCACCAGCACAAACGAGAATTCAATAGTGCCATCCAGAACTTATAATTCTCTTGAACACTTTGTTTTTTAATGTATCCATAGATGGTAGTCGTTTGATAGAACTTTCCTTGAAAATCGTAAGCGAAACTACCACCCATTGAAATATCTCGTGCAATAAGCTTTTCTTTTTCTGCATACAATATTCCTTGTTTACGTCCAAATTGGAACCATTCACCGTCAATATTAAATTTCCCATTCTCTCGTTCACGTAATATAACTTCACATTCTTTCAAATAGGCATATCCTTTGGGAAATAGTTTGGCCAATTCATCCTCGGTATACAATATCGCTTTCCCATTTTCGATTTTATATGGGAAGATAACATATCGGTCTGTTTTGATTGTATCATACCTGTGCACATCTTCACCTTTAAGGAGTGGCTTAACTAATCCGATCTCAATTTGTACCTTACGACCTAACTGTTTTGATTCTCCTTCAATGTTTTTTTCATCTACCTTACAATCGTATATGAAATAAACATCATCCTTGCTTGTTGCTAAACCCTGAAAGATTTTGTCGAAAACATCTTTTATCCTACGTGGATGTTGTTCCAATTTATGGAGTATTTCGCTAATAGCATTATTTGTCAGCACCCATTGCTCTTTATTTAATTTGTTGCTTTCAATAATTGTTGCACTATCATCTGAAAGAGAATCAAGGTACTGTTTAAGTTCTTCGTTTGAAGTCAAATCTTTGTTTAACTCATAATATTGTAAAAACTTGCTATCTGGCTTAAACCATTGCAACCCTGTATATGTAGAAGCATTAAAAACCTGATATGCACCAAAATTAATGATTTTAAATGCTGATTTCGTTTCAGATACAAGCTTCCTTAATCCTTTGCCAAAAGCTGAATTAGTCCACTTGGTGGGCATTATGTAATTAACGATTCCTTTATCGTTTATTAACTTAAGTCCTCTTTCAGCAAATGTAACATACAAATCGAAAGACTCTGTAGCAGATGAATAATACTTCGACAAATAATCTGCAAAACTCGGATTGGATTCTCTAATTCCTTGTATTCGTAGATACGGCGGATTCCCAATCACCACATCAAAACCACCTTTATCAAATACATCGGCAAACCACGTGTGCCAAAGGAAAAACTCACTATTTGCCGAACAATCAATTTGTTCTATATGAGTCAATGTGGAAGGTGTTCCTCCCAAGTAATTACTAAGGAGTATTTTTACCTCTTCATTAATAAACGTCCTTATTCGCTCTTTTTTGGCATGTTCATTTGCCGAAAAATATTGTTGCAAAAGATTCTGTAAGTTCTTCCCACTAAGTTTGTCATCAAGTCCGAGCGTAAGTTGGGTAACTTTATTGTTTGTACCCTTGATTGAACCCACAATTCGGCTTAAATCAACGCCTTCAAAACATTCCAAAAGACTATTTCCTTGCATAAACTTATAATCAAAGTTCGGTAAGGCCTCTGGCTGCTCGCTATCCACTACAATACTCAGCCAAAATCGCAAACGGGCAATATCAATAGCACCTTTTTCTATATCAACACCATAAATATTGTTTTGAATGATTTCGCGTTTTACACTGACTGGAGAAAAATCACACGATGTTTTGGTAAAACCATACAGCAACAATCGTGTATGATACAGCACGCTCAACACACCCATAGGAAACGCTCCCGAACCAATGGCTGGGTCGCAGACCTTAACATCGGAGAGCAATTTATACAAGGTTGTGGCAACTGCTTTGCTCTGCAATGCCTCATGTACTTTCTTCTCCTTTATCAGTTCATCAATTGCAGAATGCAGATACTCTTCCGTATGGGTTTTCAAATATTGGGCAATGCTTTCCTCGCTCATATACTGCACAATCTCCTTCGGAGTGTAGAAAGCGCCTTTGTCTTTGTTGTCTTCCAACAGATTCTCGAAAATACGACCAAGCATTTCAGGGTCAACGCCCACTTCGGCATCGTCGGGGTCGTTTTCGTAGATGGTGAAGTTGTACATATCAAAAAACTCCATCAGATCCTTGAAATAGTCGTATGGAAAATCAATGTCTAACTTATCCAGACTGTCTTTGTCGAACAAACCGCCGTTGAGATAAGGTATTTTGATGTTTTCACCCAAAATCTTGTCTGCCATGTCGTTGTCCCGCTTCTCGTTGAGCGTGTTAAAAAACAGCACCTCCAACACATCGCTCAACAGGCGGTTGTTGCCCTTGTAGTTTTCAATCAAATTACAGAGATAATTCTTATCACCACCTTCCCAATTTGTATTGCTTGCAGGCACACCCATCCAGCCTTTCTTTTGCAAGAACTGAAGAAAGACCAAACGTCCCAACAACTTTTTTACATAATCGCGGTTTTCTTTTTGTTCTTTTCCTATCAAATCGAGGAATTTGAGATACTGATACTTGTACCCTTTGAAGAATTCATCACTTAAAGCTTCCACGGAAAACGCCGCAAGCAATTTTTCCGTAGTTTTTTCTTCATTCGCTAATTTTGCAAAACGTTCCGAAGCCGTACGGGCACGATGGTTTTTGCCAAACAAATACGTATATCGTTTGGCGGAAGTCATGCTTTTTTGCGTAGTTTCCTTATAAGCGTAGGAAAAACGCCAATCTTTTTCTTTGGTTGTCTCATTGTGAAACAGCATGAACGCATTCGTAAACGGGAACAACGTGCTACGAATAAACTGCTGGATGCCAACACGATTGTATTGCAGTTCTTTTTTATCGCTCAGAGTTATATCGAACAAGTCAATGGGTTCCTCGGAATTCACAGTTCCAACTTTAAGAATCCGTAGAATACCGCTTTCATTGGCTCTTTGGCGGTTTTCCTCGCTCAAAAAATCTTCAGGAATATCTAAGGGTTCATAGGCATCATCACCTGTAAAAATATTTCTAACGACATTTTCTACAAAATACTCGTACCCTTGATAATCCTGCTCAAATACTTGAGCCAATTTATTTTTTAACGAATCTGAATTCATTTTTTCCCGTTTTTATTCGATATTTTATTAGTTGCTTCGGGCAATATATAATCGCTTGCTTTGGACGAAGAAATTATACTTCGTCCCAACTTGGTTTCCAATTGTTTGCGAGCTGCTTTTGCTACGCTACCGCCGTCCTTTGCTATTTTCGTTTGACCTACAAACCCTTCAGGGTTGCTTTGCTTCGAAAGTTCAGTAGCCGATGCTTCTGCCAATATATTGAGTGCTATTTCAAGGTTGGTCATATTGTCGCGTAAATTCTCTTTTTTCAACCCCTTGAAATTCTTATACTGCTTAGTGGTAAAACCACTCCATTCGCGAGTAATTATGTCGGTAAGCGAAGCATATTCCAATCCTTCGTGTACGCCAGTACGTTTCCATTCGTCGGTAAGTTCCTTGCGTACTTCAATGGATTTGATGCGTTGATTAATCCAAGCATCGGAGTAGCCCAAACGCTTATAGTCCATAATAGCTTGGTCTATATTCAGTTCAGGGTCTTGCATTTGGTCGAGGCGTTGACTTGCCACCTGCGCCATCCACAACTTGAAAGGTTCTGCTTTAGGAGATGGTATCGACTGAATGATGCGAAAAAGTTGCTCTGTATCAGCAACATCAGTCAATCGTTTTTTACCATCTTGCGCTTGAAGTTTCAACTGGTTACAATTTGTAACCGTTTCGTTCCCTTCCTTAACCAAACGGTGTTTCAATACTTTCCAATAATTTCGGGGATCTGGACTATCCGTAAGGACACCACAAACATCCACAATTGAAAAATACCATTTTTCTTCCTGGTCGTCCCAGACTGTGCGGACTTTTCGTTCTTCAAATAATTGTAAGGCTTCTTTTTTAGTCATATGACATTTGTTTTTTATTCTTCATTTGAAATTTGATAAATCGAAACATACGGTTCTCCATACTTTTGTTTCACCACATTCGAAATGTGTGCGAATGTGGTTTTAACGTATTCATTTACGTCGAAATCAAGCCCAAACAGACTTTGCTGTCCCTGCTTCAAATCATCATAAAGTTGTTTCGTCAATTTTATGGCTATTGTATTTTGGTTTTCTATAGCTTTACGGACATTCTTCATGGCTTGCTTCGCATTTTTGTCTGTCAATTGGTCCAATATGAATTTCCACTGTTCCAAACTATGCAGGATTTTCTTGGCATCCTTAGCTTTCTTTGATTGGGAGACAAACGAGTTAAATGTGTCGATTGCGAGTCGTGCTTTCTCTTCATATTTTTTTCTATCCCCAATTCCTATTTGAGGATTTTTATTTTCTCCCACGGCAAAGGACTGAAGAAAACGCAACGGAGAAACTATCTGATATTCACCGTTTTCATCTTCCAACACATGAACAAATTGATGATTGTCGGCTCCGACGTAGAACATATCGTGAAACAAACCATCTCGGAAACACCCCAATTGTTTTGCTTCGGTTTCGCAAATAAAACGATACCGTTCAGGTTGTTCTTTAGCATACTGTTTCAATTCGTTAATGTATGGTGCAAATGGCGATGTATCGCCGTCAACCAAATTGTTCAAATCTGCTTCGGAAAGTTCCTCCAACTCAGAGAACACTTTATTATCCTCGCCGAACATTGTATGGAACGCCTGTAGTTTTGCATACGCTTTGGGCAAATACTTAATGACTTTTTCGCCGTCCTCCGATGGATAAAAGTTGAATACATGAACAAAATCCTCCTTTGAGCCTATACGATTCACACGGCCAATACGCTGCATCAACCGTGTGGCATTCCATGGAGCATCATAATTAAGAATCACATTGGCACGGTGCAAGTTCACACCTTCAGCCAATACTTCTGTCGTGATAATCACATCGTAATCGTCACACTGTTCCTCTTTCGGTATGTTAGCATCAAAATTTGTGGTGATAGCCGTTTCTAAATCAACTCTGCTTTGAGCCGAAACAGCCAACGGACGATGCCCGGCATCCTTTACATACGACTCCAACGCCCGTAACGTATCAAGTGCCTCGGTAAATATAACCACACGTGGACTGTCGTAATGATGAGGATTGTTTATGTCAGCGTTAAACAGTTCTGAATCAAGTATCTCCTTGAATTTGTCAAACTTTGGATCCTCGGTATTCTTTTCCCATCGTCCGCATAGTTTCTCAAGAAGTTCCATATCCTGCTCCAACAGATGAAGATACTCATCTTTCTTCAAATCCTTTGCCCGAAATTCTCTGTTATTTCCTGCTTTATTTGCAATCTTTTTTCGAATGACGGGTATGGCATCCTCCAAACCGCCTTCTTTCTGAATTATTCCATTCACGTCAAAGTCGGGACAAATAAACACGACGTCCGCTTTCAGCATGTCAATCATGTTTTGGGTATTTCTTTTCAGATTCTCCAAAGACCTCCGAAATGCGGAGAAACTACTTTCCAGTCGTTTGACTAAAAGAAGTTTCATAATATGAGCCAGACGGGCAGAAATGTCTTCTACTTTCAAATTCCGTTTCTCAAACAGTTTTCTGTCATCTTCCTTGCGTAAATAACTGATGGCAGCGTAACGATAATATCCGATAGATTCTTCTTCGCCATCGGAATCCCCTACAATGGCAAACACCGTATCATAAAACAATTTTGACAGTTTTGTACTCATTGTATATCGTTCCGCTTTCGGCCCTTTAACCGATGGAAATTTCAGTTGTTCGCTATCATCGGCATATTGATTTTTGATGTCGCTTCTTGTTCTACGTACCATCAGATATTGCAAAACTCTATTATGTATGTCGGCAGCGATTTCTTTAATGATTTTTCGTGCTTCTGGAGTATCTACATTCCTATTCTCATTAAAGAGTTTTTGCTTGTCATTAAAATAAGAATCCAATTTTCCGCCCGGAATGTCGGGAAGCGTTGTGGAGTTTCGGGAACGTTGAAAGAAATATATCTGGTTTTTCAAATCCTGAGGAGAATTATTTTGTGGCGTTGCTGATAGCAGGCCAACAAAAGGTTGATAACCAGTCTGTAACTGAATTCTGTCTATCAGGTTATCCAATGCAATATATTTCTGTGTCCAGTTGTTTCTAAAGTTATGGCTTTCGTCAATAATAATAAGACCATAGTCATTACTTTTCGTGGTCCCGACAAAAGAATCGTCATCTTCTTGCAAACCGTCATCTACAATAAGGTTTCCAATACTTCCAGTCGTAATAAAGTCTATGTTTTCTGCTATTTTAAAAGTAGAGTCTTTATCAAATTGTTCTATAGTATCCTCCCACGCTTTTCTTATGGCTGGTGGCGTAACAATAAGAACATGTGGTTTTCTATTCCACAACTCCGCTTCGGCAATAAATTTCTTAATTATCAACACACCGACAAGTGTTTTGCCAAGCCCAACTACATCCGACAAGAAGAACCCTCCGTGGGATTTCATAATGTAGAAACATTGTTTCACGGCATCTAATTGATAGCCATATGAATTGTAGGATTTTGGAAGATATGATTTCAACTGAGCCGTTACGGATTCATCGGTAATGTCACCAAATTGAAGTTGCAGATATTTGATATAGATTTCATATGGAGACAAGGTTTCGGTATCCTTCTGTACTTGTTTTGCAATCGGAGAAGGCCGAAGAATTTGTTCAAGAAAAATCTTGTTCCATGGCTGTGATTTTTTCCATTTTTCTTCAAACCACATTATATGACTTTTCTGATTTTCATTGTTGGTTTCTGGTACGGCAACTATCAGCCAATTCGTTTCCATATAGTTCAACTCGGCATTACCATCTCCTTCTGGTTCTAATCCTTTCTTCGTAAAATTAGAACTGCCAACAATGCCTACGGCCTCACTACTTTTCCCAGTGAATATATAGCACTTTGAATGAAGAAATTGAGCATCTCCTTTTTCATCTGTTCTATATATATGTATTTCAACTTTGGGATTTTCGTCTCCACAATAATCTAAAAGAAATTTTATGGTACGCTTATACTCATCCTTTAGTTCCAATTCGTTAATGTCGGTTTTGATATAATCATCTGGGAATTGACGGTTCTTCACTTTAGGATTTTTCAATTGTGAGGCGAATACATATGGATCCCGACCTATCAGCAAACGCAATTTTGTACCATCTCTTTTCAAGAAATCCTCCAGTTTGTCAACAACAAGCGCAAGACCTGGCATATCCCAATATCCAGTTGCAATGCTAACAGTCTGAAAACAATCAAGCGAAAGGCAATCATTTAATGTCTTTTGCATAGATAGTTCAAGTGAGGAATTATCAATAAGCGTATTATTCATTTTATAACAAATAAATGCTTGTAAAAATAACGATTTTTTAGTTAGCCACCTTATTAGGAAAGAATATTATTAAACAATTTATAACGATTTGATTTTTTACCTCCTAATCCTCATTTATCGCACTATCCAACCACTTCCCCATATCCGCCTTTGCCAGAACCAACACGGCGAATGTACTCGCAAACAATTTCACTCGTTTGTGCCAAATTTTTACATTTTCTTTGAAATGCTTGAATTCGTATATGAATTAAAACAGGGATTAAGAAAAGCCACGCTTTCACGTGGCTTTTTTTGTTGCTATAATTTTCCCTTTATCAGTTCTTTATATAAAGCCAATCCTTTCACAGTCAGCAGGTATTGTTGACGAGGGTGACGAGGGGATTGCGAATAGAGCAAACGAAGATAGCCATCTGTTATAGCTGGATATAAATATAAATGTAAGAAATTATCTCGCCCTTTTAATCCTACACCATTCATCATATCTTTTACCGATAACTCTTTATATCCAACCACCTTCAATAATTTCAATATGTTGGGATTATCAGTGTGCAACTTGTCCCGTACTTGTCCTGTACTTGTCCTGTTTTTCCCACGAACTTGTCCCGTACTTGTGGGAGTAACAAGATTAGGTTGTTCCTTCCACTCATCAGTTGGATGTATATGCAAATAACGATTGCGTAAGTCCCATTGTTCGCCAAGCAGCAAATTACGGAAAAATCGCTCCAAATAGATGGGCGAATAGTCAACACTCTTTACTGCATTCTTATAGTTAGCCCGCACCAATGCATTTCGGAAATACCAAGAGTGTTGGGCAAACATTTCGTTGTTGACTCCAAAACCAATATGACGCAGATACAGGATGACAAAAACGGCAGTTGTTCGCGTATTTCCCTCGCCAAACATAAAACAATGGTTTCATCTTTGCAGTAAGGTTTTGCATTACAAATATACGAAAAAAAGGGAATTTCTCGGTTTAAATACAATATAAATGAAATGAGGCAGTCTCCATTTGGTTGTGTGATTTGAATAAGGATAAGTGATTGAATAAACGAATATGTACTGTTTGCAACAAAACGTTTCATTTCGTGTTAAGAACTTCATTGCCAATCCTTTTTTCAATTTGAAAAACTTATTTATTTTGTGAATGTTTTCTAACGAATGCTTTGATGTATTAAAATATTGATTTACAACTTCTTAAAATAAACGATATGAAAAAAATTGCTTGTATTGCAACAACATTTATTCTTTGTGGAATACAACTATTTGCACAAGATTCCACGTATTATTGGAAAAATGGAAAAATTCAGTGCAAAGGAGCTTGGTTGGACGGAACCGAACAAGGTTTATGGACATATTGGGACTCATTGGGCAACAAAATTCAGGAATCCACATTTCTGCGTGGTCGCCTCAACGGGAAAAACTGTATATATAAAAATGGTATAAAAATCCAAGAAGCCACCTACGTGCTGAACGAATTGTCGGGTCCATACACGGAATGGAACGAGGAAGGCACTAAAATGGTGGAAGGGTATTATAAACGCAACAAGCAAGATTCATCGTGGAAATATTATTATCCACAAGGAATGCTGAAAAAAGAATACATCTACAAAGGCGACACTGTGCTGATTTGGAACCACTGCTACATCCGTGGCGGGTGCACTGTGGCAAACGGCGAAGGTATGTATCAGGAAACATGGGGGAACGGCAACGTAAAAACTCAAGGTTTAATCAAAAATGGTTTAAAAGAAAATGAATGGATTTCATATTTCGAAAACAATAAAATTAAGTCTAAAGGCAACTATCACCAAGGCGAAAAAGTTGGAAACTGGATTGAATATTATTCAAACGGAAAAGTTAAGGAACAAATCAGTATGACCAACGGCACATACGAAAGCTACTACGAAGACGGAAAAATCCACCAAAAAGGTTTCTATAAAAATGAAAAAAAATCGGGTGACTGGACAATTTGGAACACCAACGGAAACATCACCCGCAAAAACCACTACGAAGATGGCCAACTTGATGGTTTACAAGAAGTTTGGACAGAGGACGGTAAACAAAAGGTATCAGCAATTGAATACAAAAACAATGTAAAAAATGGAAACGCAAAATGGTGGTTGTCTGACAATAAAATTGACATAGAAGGTAGTTTTGTAAATGATTTACCAGATGGCACTTGGACCTATTACCGTCACGACAACGGGAAGGTCGGCAACACAGGAAAATTCTCGGCAGGCAAGAAAACAGGTCACTGGACGTGGTATTATGCCGATGGTTCCGTATGGAAAGAAGGTGATTATAAAAACGATATGAAAACAGGAACGTGGACATTCTACTACGAAAACGGTCAGAAAGAACACGAAGGAAATTTTGAAAACAACCTTGAACAAGGCGAATTCACCCAATGGTTCGAAAATGGCAGAACCATGACCATCGGTTATTTTGACAAAGGTTTGATGACTGGCACATGGACTGGCTGGTACGAAGAAAATCCTGACCAAATGAAATACAAAGTCGAATACAAAAATGGCGTAAACCATGGTACAGCAACATATTGGAACGAAAAAGGAAAAATCCAATCCGAGAAACACTACGCTAACGGTCAGTTGCACGGTCCGTCGAACACATACTTCTTGAATGGAAAGCTCAACATTTCCGGTCAATACGAGCAGGGGAAAATGGCTGGTAACTGGAAGTATTTCAATGAATCGGGTGTATGCGAACGCGACATTAATTTCAAGGACGAACGCCCTGAAGGTAAATGGACAATCAGATACAAAGAGGGTCCAATCAAAGAAGAATCCACCTACAAAGACGGCGAGCGCCACGGCAAATACAAAGCCTATGGCATGCAAGGCGATTTAGTGTATTACGCGAAATACAAAAAAGGATTAGTTAAAAAAGTAAAAGTTGACAAACGCGCCAAAACATCAACAGTAAAATAATGGACAAGAGTACTTACGAACGATTGTTGATTGAACTTGCAAAGAAACGCGAGTATCAGAAACTATTGGATTTATCGAACGAAGTTGTTACCGAATATCCCGACTGGCACATAGCGTGGCATTATTTAGCAACAGCCTACGGTTTGCAAGGCAATCACGAAAAAGCTATTGGATACTTCATTAAAGCATTGGAAATCAAGCCAAATTCCGAAAAAGCGCTCTATGGACTGAGCGTGTCGTTCCACGCATTGAAAATGCACGACGAAGCCATAGCTTGCCTACTGAAACACCAGGAAATCAGCGGGAAGGAATTCAAACTTTCATTTGCTCTTGGTGTGAACTACTCCGAAATCAATGAAATTGACAAAGCCATTGATGCCTTCGACAACGCTCTCAAAATCCGTCCAGAAAATGAGGAAGCTTTATTCTGTTTAGCGGATTGTTATCGCATTCAAGAAAAATACGAAAATGCGATAGAATATTATTTGAAAGCGCTGCAATTAAATCCAAGCAATGTGTTTGTGTGCCACAATACCGCGGTTTGCTATAAACAATTGAATAACAACGAAAAAGCTATTGAATACTATCAAAAGACATTGAAACTGGATCCATCGTTTATACATTCGCTCCGAAACCTTGCCGACATCTACATAGAACTCAACAAGCAAGACGAAGCAAAAGATTTGATTCAACGCGCATTGAAAATCAAACCTGATTCCCAAGAATTGATTGCCTTGATGGAGAAATTTAAATAATTAAATCACAAACATTTGTCCACGTTTCAGCATCTTCTTGTATGCTTTTCGGTTGAAACGGTAGAGGCGCGCCGCACGATGTGATACATTTTTCTGTTTTCTGCCTGTATCGAGGAATACGCCCAAACTCAACATCCGCTTTCTGAAATTGCGTTTGTCGAAGGTTTCCATAGTTATTGCTTCATATACATCCTGCAAATCGGACAATGAAAATTCTTTAGGAAGAAGTTTTAGAAAAATCGGGTCAATATGCACCTGTTCCTGCAATTTCGCTAACGCCGCACTGAACAATTCTTTGTGGTCGAACGCCAATTTCGGTATTTTTTTTACCGAAATCCAATGCAACTCCGAAGCATCGGGACCTATTTGCATGGAATAATCGGAAACACGCACTAAAGCATAGTAAACAACAGTGATAACTCGTCGAAGCGGATACCTATCAAGTTTTCCAAACGTGCCGACCTGTTTCATATAAATGTCGGTCAAACCTGTCAAATCGTACAAACGTCGCATTGGGGCTGCATCCAAATCCTCATCTAAATACACAAAACCTCCAGGCAATGACATTTGTCCAAAACCCGGTTCCGTGTTTCTTTTTATAAACAAAGCTTTTAACACGCCTTCATCGAAACCAAATATTACACAGTCAATTGAAAAGTTGTCAATTTCTGTTCTTTCTGCCATACATTTATTTCTTAAGAGGTTTTACTTTAACCAATAACACATCGTGACTACCAATAGTAGCTTGCATATTCTTTTTGGTTGTTCCAATATCTTTTTTATCATACAGATTCCGCACCGAGCATATCGTGTTCGCAAATGCGATTTCTTTGTTGAACACGGCATCCTTCAAAATATGTTTCTTCCATTCAAAATTCAGATTATACTGATTTTCGCCAGAGTTTAGGAAACACAGCGCCCAACTTCCATCGTGCAACGGTTTTGCCCATATTTCCAAATCGCCTTGTTTTGCATAGCGAAACGCCTGAATGCCAAGTTTATCTTGATTTATGTCAATTATCTCCTTATTTGTGAGTATTTCCAAGGTCTGTTTTGATGTTTTCCGCACATCGTTGCCCAACATCAGCGGTGAAGCAAGCATACTCCACAAAGCGAAATGTGCACGGTCTTCCGCCAACGACATTCCATTACCCACCTCCATCATATCAAAATCGTTCCATGCTCCTGGATGCGCATATTTACGAAGCGTGTCGTTGTCGCGCATATTTAATATCTTCATCACGCCCCATGCCGACCATTGTGTAGGCAAACCATCATCGTGACGGTCCTCGCAGTCAAAACAAGGATAAATGTCACCAGAAATACGCCAACAATGTCCAATATCTCCTGCCCAAAACCACGGTTCTGTATCACCCCATTCACAAATGCTGAATAAAATCGGACGTCCTGTGGCATAGAGAGCATCACGCATTGTGGTATAAGCTGCGTCAGACGTAAGATTTCCGTGATAACACCAATCGTATTTCAAATAATCAACACCCCACGAAGCATAAAGCAGCGCATCTTGGTATTCGTGTCCACGACCACCTGGATAGCCTCCGCAGGTTTTGGTTCCCGCACAATTATAAATACCGAATTTCATCCCTTTAGAATGGACATAATCCGCAAGATATTTTATACCATTAGGAAATTTTTCAGGATCAGCGACTAAATTTCCGTTCGCATCACGCTCATGCATCATCCATCCATCATCAATCACCACATAATTATAGCCAGCATCGCGCAGTCCCATCGAAACCATACTATCAACAACACCTTTCACAAGTTCCTCGTTGATGTTTGTAGCAAAGGTGTTCCAACTATTCCACCCCATTGGCGGCGTTTGTGCGAGCTCCGCCGCCTTCTGAGAAAAGGCACTGAATGACAACAAACCACAAACGCTTATTAAAAGAAAAAAACGCTTCATACAACAATTATTTCACAATAGACAAATATACGTTTTTATGCGTGAATGACAATACAAACAATAAGATATTATCAACAAAAAAAGTCCCGCAGTAAATAACCACGAGACTTTTTGTCCATTTATTTATATTTATTTATTAATCTTCTATAAAATCATCGTATTCCGAAACCGTTCCAATTACCTTGAACTCTGTTCTACGGTTCAAAGCACGTCCATCAGGATTGTCGGCTCCGTCATCGAATTTATTTGGAGCGATAGGAACAGAGAAACCATAACCTTTACCAACGATTCTTGATTTATCTATACCTTGTTTCACAACGTAGTCAACAATTTCGTCGGCACGTTTTTGTGACAACTTCAAGTTGAATGCCTCGCCACCATGGTCATCGGTGTGGCTACTCAATTCCACAACGATTTCAGGAGCTTCTCTCATAAGGGACACGACTGATGCATCAAGAATTTCCTTTTGTTCTTTTTTCAAACGGAACTTACCATATTCATAGTAAATATTCTTTACAACCAAAGCATCCTTCGTTAAAGAATTGATTCCATAATCCTTTAAATGAAGCGTATCAGGTTCGGTGATACCGCGAGTTGAGAATGGAATAAACGCTGAACCCGAACGAACATTTTCAAATTGCAACACATATTGGTGGTTTGGTTCAACTGTGAAATAGTAACGACCAGTAGAATCAGTTTCAGTGCTTGCAATGAAAACTTTTTCATTAGAGTTACCAATGTATAATGCAACACGGCTACCTGCCAAATAACGTTTTTCCTTTTCTGTGGAAACCGTTGCAGCAACAGAATCTGCTATATCAACAGCAACAGAATCTGTAGCACTTGAGGTTTCAAAACCTTTTGAAACAAGGTCTGCAAGTTTACTATCCACCAATTCATACACGCGACCTGTTACAGGAATGTCGAATTTAACATCTTCGTAGTCAACATAATAAATATCATCGCAGCAAGTTTCCATACCGCCAGTCATTGTACCGACACGGTTTGTGGCGAAGAATGCTTTCTTTCCATCAGGGCTCAACGCGAAGTAATAGTCATCGTATGGCGAATTGATTGGATATCCCATATTTTCGGCCGGTGTCCATTTACTCATTTCACCATTCGATTTGAATACATCAAATTCACCCATTGAAGCAAGACCATTTGACGAGAAGTACAATGTTCTTGTAATAGCGTCATAATATGGAGAAATTTCATCGCCTGCCGAGTTCACTTTATTACCGCAGTTTTTGGGTTCACGCCACTCGTTTTTCTTCGACATAAAGATTGAATACCAAATATCGTAACCACCACGACCACCTTCACGGTTAGAAACGAAGTACAAAATCTCATCGTTTTTCTTCGATTCATTACCAACAGCGACATGGATATTAGATGTATTCTTAGCGTTAATGGTTTCTGGAAGTTCTTCAGGAGCCTGCCAAGTACCAAATGTATTCTTTGTCACATAAACCTTGCAAACATCTGGTTTATACTTTGATGAAAGGAATTTCTTTTTTCCTTTTGTGCAACGGACGAAGTAGAAACGTTGCATATCAGGAGAAAACGCTCCGTGGGTAGCATTCAAACGTGGAGTTTCCTGAACGTTCAAGCTCCAATCATCTTTTGTCATCCATTTGTTGTTCGCAAACGTAGCCTCGAAGAATTTTGGAGGAATCACAGTGTCAATAGAAGCATTGGCACCTACTGAATCAACCGAAGCTGCTGCGTACGCAAACGCTCTGTTATCCAAGAATATAGGCATATATTCATGACCTTCAGTATTCGTTGAATTATCCAACGCAGTCACAGCCATATTCAATGGCGAAGCGATGTACGCCGGAGCCGAATCACAGGCAATCATCTGTTGTTTTACCAATGCCGAATACAAGCTAAAATCCTTAGCACCGGCATACTCTTTCTTAAACGATTTAAAATGGCCTTTCGCCTCAGCGTATCGTTCCGAAGTTTTCAACATTGTGGCATAGTAATACAAAGCCAACACATTCTTCTGTGGATTAGCCTTGTACGCTTTGTCGTACCAAACTTCAGCTGCCGCATAATTTCTAGTAAGACGGTAGCATTCTGCCAACGAAAACATGATTTTGTAATTTTCGTTTTCTTTACAATACGCCTCAAAATAGTTACAAGCGCTGTAATAATCACCACTATTCATGGCTGCGGTTCCTAATTTCTTCAGTTTTCCCGTACTCAACGACGACAAGTCAACTTGACCGAATGAGCTTGCTGCGAACCCGAAGATTAGCAAGAAACACGGTATCAGGTATTTGTACTTCATAAGTATATATTTACATTATTCAACATAAAACGCCCCAAATATACGAAACTTATTCATATTTTACATTTTATTCTTCGTAAATTATTTCAAAATATTGATTTAACGTTCCAATTATCCGAAATTCAGTCCGTCTATTTTTGGCACGACCTTCAGGATTGTCGGTTCCATCTTCGTTCTCATTTGGTGCGACAGGACGCATTTTTCCATACCCTTTTGCACGAAGACGATTTGGATCTATACCATTCTGTACCAAATAGTTGACAACACTCTCAGCACGTTTTTGCGACAATTTCAAGTTGTAGTTTTCTCCACCTTTACTATCGGTATGGCTACCAATTTCAACCACAATTTGCGGATATTCTTTCATAATATACAAAACCGTACGGGATAGAATTTTTTTCGACTGTAATGTCAAACTTGATTTGTCAAAATCATAATATATGTTTTTTATACGGAAAATATCTTTTGACAAATAGTCAATCCCTATTGCATCAATATGAATAGTGTCGGATTTGAAGATTCCTTTCGTGGTAAAACGAATTTCTGGCGGTAATTTTTTGTCACTTTCGAACTGAAGCATATAATCTTTACGGGCTGTCACGTCGAAGAAATAATGTCCATTTTCATCGGTAGTGTCGGCAGCAATAAAAATTGGTTCCTCTGAATTTTTGTCAATCAAAAACAGCGACACGATACTTCCAACAGCAAACATCACCGAATCGCCCGATGTGGTACGTTCGTTAACTTTTTCCATATCGTCCTTCACAATTTTTTCAATTGTAGCGTTTGGAATCAACATTACCGTACCTTCAACACCCACAGAAATAGCATCAACAAATTTAAACGAGAAAATATCGTCACAGCACGTCGATACATTTTTATTCTCCTGTCGGTTCGACACCAAAAAGCCATTGACGGTAGCCGCATCAGCCGCGAAATAAATGTCATCGAAACCTGTATTGATTGGATAGCCCACATTTTCGGCTGGTGTCCATTTAGTCAATTCGCCCGTTGAGCGGAACACATCCTGTTCGCCAAGTCCAGCCCAGCCGTTCGAGCTGAAATACAGCGTACGGTCGCGCATTTGATAGAACGGCGTGATTTCATCAGCGGCAGTGTTGATTTTATTTCCGCAGTTTTTCGCCTCGCGCCATTCGCCTTTCTTCGCAAGATACACACTGTACCAAATATCCAAGCCACCTTTACCATCGGGGCGGTCGCTCACAAAGTACAAAATCTCATCGCCACGTTTGGAGTCGGTTCCCACTGCAGGTTGCGTGTTGTTGGTATGTTTCATATTGATTGTTGGCGGCAACAATTCCGGTTCCGACCACGTACCTTTATTATTAAGACGGCTCACATATATTTTGCAATTCATTTTGTATTGCCAATCAGCCTCACATTTCGTAAAGAACAACTTTTTCTTGTCAGGAGAAAGTGCCGCATTGCCCGAGTGCACATAATCTTGGTTAAAATCGCCTTCCATCCATTCCTGCAAGAAATGCCAATCGTTTTTTTGCTTAGAAGCCAAATAGAAGTGGCGGTACGGGAGGTCTGCCTTTTCTGCATCGGGAATAAACACAACAGGTGATTCCACACGCATTGAAGCATATAATAATGTAGTGTCATTCAAATATATTGGAGAAAGTTCCACCGATGGCTTGTTGATTGATTTATCCAACCGTTTGATTTCCACCGACATAGCAGAATCAATAATTCCTTGTGCCGAATCGCATGCTATGATTTGTTGTGTAACCAAACGTTTGTAATCAACATCTTCACCACCTTTATATAATTGTTTGAAGGTCACGAAATATTTTTTTGCGTCGGCATAGTAGCCATACACTTTGAGCATTTCGCCATAGTGATAGAGTGCCACAAGATTATTTTTATCAACACGATAGGTCTTGTCGTAATACGTTGCCGCAGGAATATAATTACGTGTGGCACGGTAGCATTCCGCCAAGTCAAACATAACTTTTGCTTTTGGCTTCTTCTTTTTTTCGCAATACGCCTTGAAATAATCGATGGCGGAATATGTATCGCCAATCGACATTGCATTATAGCCCATAGATTTCAGTTTTCGTGCGGAATACCCCGACAAATCCTGAGCCGACACCATATTTCCCGCCATAGCCACAAGCAGGAACAACACACAACATTTTTTTAAATTCGTTCGCATGGTATTTTTACTTTACTACTCTTCCAACTCGGCGTCAAGTACGTGAGCGAAACCTCAAAGGCGCCCCGTTTCTTGGTTGCATCCCGTAAAGAAGATACATTTATATCATAACTAATTCCAACGTCAAATCTATTCATTTTTGCGCCAATAATCCAAATTGAAGCATCGTAATTTTCAGAAAAACCATATCGGAACAATGTGCCAACATATGGTGAAATCTTTTTCTTCACACTATATTCCACATTTGCGCCAAGCAGAAAGTCGGTTGATTTTTCCTGCCGCACGAAATATGCCCGTGGAATTACAGCCACACGACCAAACTCGCTCTTTCCTCCCAATTGGACCACCGAGCGAAGCAGTTGCCGCGTACCATCGAGTTCCATACCATATATAGACTCGTTCGGTACATTAATATTAAACAAGCTAAAACCCGCCAGTGCCACAAAATTATCGGCAAGACGCTTTTGCCAAAGTACACCGGCATTCACCACCATGTGGAAAATTTTTCCACCTTCCGTTTCGCCGTTATCAAAAGAACGGTTAAACACATCCTCGCCACCCAAATCAAACTGTTCGTCGTAAGTGTAGTGCAAATTCCGTGTAGTTTTATACACCATACCGAACTGCACGCCACCGCTCAATTTATGACCGTTCACATCGAGTGCAAATGCTCCCGACACAAGGAATTTGTCATTTATCAAATTATGGTAGCCCGATTCGTCACGAAGAAACAATACGCCAAATCCATACGAATGGTCATAGAATTGAAATTGTTTTTCGGCACTTAAACTAATTGTTTGATATGGTTTATTGTCAACAGCCTTCCATTGCGTACGATACATTCCGTTAAGTCGCAGATTGCCGTCGTACCAAGCCGTATTGGCTGGATTTGCCGTCAACGGATTCTCATAAAATTGAGAAAAATGAATTTCCTGTGCAACCAAATGCCCCACACAGAGTGTCTTTATACAAAATATTGCAATGATTGTTCTCTGATATATTTTTTTTGCTAGATAAACACTCATTAATATAGTTTAGTTAAACAGTTTTCTTATATTTGCATACAAAATTACTAAAAATATGAAATTAACCACCACATTGTTATCCTTTTTGATAGTAACAACTATAGCTTTTTCTCAAAATTTCGATTTCGAAGCCGATAAAACTAATGGTTGCGCCCCTCAAAAAGTTATATTTCTCAATAAAACAGACGAATCTATCCGAAACAATTATACATATCAATGGACAGTTGAGAAAGGAAAATTTTCCCAGCAAATCGACAGCGTACAAAACACATACATAAAATCAGGCACATACGATGTGACCTTGAAAGTATTTGACAAAGCAGGGAACAATCTTATTGAAACAATTACAAAACCCAATTACATAACGATTTACAACGATCCAAATGTGATTATCCAATCAAATAAAGATTCCACTTGTCAGGACAAACCGTTTCAATTTTCCGTAAAAGACATACAATCCGACACTGCGATTGTTAGCTACACATGGGTGCTGTCGGACGGTACCATTTATTATGAAGAAACTCCACCACCACACATTTTCTATGACAAAAACAAGTTTGAAGTTTTCCTTTCGGTGCAGGATGGACATGGCTGTACGAACCGTGAACGGGAATCAATTTTCGTGAAAACCACCGCCGATTATCCTGATATACAATTCACCGCTGACAAACGAAAAACCTGTGAAGAACAGTTGAACGTAACGTTCACAAACCAAACCAACGATAAAAATGTGGTGTCATTCCATTGGGATTTTGGCGATGAAAAAACGTTCGACGGGAAAACACCACCAAAACATCTCTACAAAGGCTACGGACGCTACTACGCAATGCTTTCGGCTGTATCAAAATCAGAATGCGAAAATACCGTTGCACAAACAATCCAACTTATTGACTACAAACCAACTATATCAATAACCGACAAATCACCGGAAGTTGTTTTCGACATTGACAATTATGGGAAATACATAGAACAAGATTCGCTAAGCACCTGTCCGTGCAAACAAGCACATGGAGGCAAGGAAATCGACTACAAAATAATCACTGCCAGCAACAAGGCTTGTATTGGTCCTATCACATTCACCGATTCCACTCCGTCGAACGACAATATAAAATGGGAATGGACATTGGAGAAAAAGGACGAAGCTACCAATAAAAAAACTGTTATCGCCACATCAACTGACAGGTCGTTCACCGAAGACATTACCGAGGGGGGAATGTATATCATTACTATGAAAACCGACAATGGGGTTTGCACTGACGAAACATCCAGAATATTCTATGTGGAGCCACCGTTAGAAATCACCATAGAACCAGAAACCGGCTTTTATTGCGAAAATCCAGCCCTTGTTGAATATAAAGCAAACAGCAACATTCCTGGCACAAACTTTTTATGGCTGTTTGGCGGGAGCAATATGCTGTATCTCGGTGACAGCTACACTGCAACATACAAGAACAATGGTCTGTACCAAAACAAAGTTTACGCTATCTCACCGAACTCGTGCAGATATTCTGAAGTGACATCGAAAAACATTGAAATAACACGTCCTGTGCTGAATGCAAGCCGATACATTTCCGAAACTCAACCTTTATCAACAACATTCAACGACAAACCTGTTAGCGGTTGCAAGCCACTTGATGTTAATTTTGATGTATATTATTGGTACCACACCGACCAAGATTCCATAAAATCAATCACGTGGAATTTCGACGACAAAGGGAAAAGCACCTCGGTGACCACTCTCGACAAAAAAGAAAAAGATGGACACAATGTTACACAATTCACCTACGTCGATACTGGCGTGTATCGGCCACGGGTTGCATTGGAAACATACAAAGGATGTAACGTAGAAATATCGGCACTTTCTCATCAAATGATAAAAGTTGGTGAAGTTCCCGATGTTTCAATTTCGTATGACAAGACAGAAATGTGCGCCAACGATGAGCTCACTATTTCTCTCACATTCAACGATGGTGCCAAACGTTACACCTCCATTTACGACACAGTAGAGGTAACATTCGTTTCGGAAAAAAAGCGAGAAATGTCAGTGCCCAGAATCCCTATGGAAGAATCGTTTACTGCGGTTTTCCGCGACACTCTTGGCGTACAAACTTCGAGATACTTTATTTCCGACAACGGTTGCCGAGTTGAAGTGGAAGACAACCATCAACTGATGCTTAACGGACCGCTCATTACCATTGGATTGTCGGAAACCGACTGTGACAATCCGTATAACTACAAAGCTTATTTTTCAAAGAAAATGGGCGTAACCTCGTGGGAATGGTATATAAAACGAGATAAGACTGTTTTTCCTATTCCAGAACAGGAAGACACCATATATATAGACTTCCACGACTATGGTGGACGCGGAGAATACAAAATTTATGTTGACGCACACAACAGCGGAACAGGCTGTGATATGTCAGACACTGTTTTTATACAAGTCACTGATATTAAGGGCGACTTCGAAATGAAGCACAACATTTATTGCCTCAATTCCTCCGTTGATTTCATAGTAGGTCATGAAATGGGACAAGATATTTCGCAATGGAAATGGTTCTATAATTGGAACGATTCAACGGCTTCGACAGTGTTTGCAATTTTTCAAAAAGCAAATGGCATCACCCGTTTTGACCAACCGTACACCACTACCGAAATCGATGATTGCGGCAATATCAGCTACATTGAACATCTGCCAGATCCAAGTATGCTCTTCACAATCGACACAAACAATATTGAATATGTCACAGTTGTGGCAAGCGACATTCATGGCTGTACCGACACGGTTTCAAAACCAATACAAATTGTAGCTCCTAAAGCTGTTTTCGATTGTGACGTGACAGAGGAGTGTCTGCCATATACAGCCACACTCACCGACACATCAACCAGCGTATCTATTATAAAACAAAGAGAATGGTACATTGACGGGGTTCTTATCAATAGAGAAAACAAGAAGTCGGTTTCGTCAACCATTGAAACGCCTGGATTCAAAGATGTTACGCTTATTGTGACTGACGATTTTGGTTGCACCGACACAACCACAAAAACCAACTACATTAAGCCCACCGTGCCGAACACGTTCTTCTACGTTGACCATCCGAAACTTTGTTTGGGAGTTGATGCTTCGTTTACCAGAAACCTCAATGTTTTTGGTTATAAAGACGAATTGACGCACTACAAATGGGAATATGGCGACGGCACCGTGGAGGAAAAAGATGGAAATCTTGCACAGAAAACACCCTATTCGTACCCAAAAGCGTCGAAAAACACGTTTGATGTGAAACTTGTAGGCTACACTCAAAGCCCTGAAGGACACGAATGCGTTGACAGCACTACACAAATTATTGATGTGAAAAGCGTAAGTTCAACCATAAAAATTAAAAGCTCGGATTTGTGCAAGGAACCTGGACAAAAATTCATCATTTATCTTGATAACAGCATCTATAACAGCAATATAAAGCAGTTCGACTGGTGGAAAGTTGATGCCGGCGATTCCATTTACATATCGAAAAAAAGGACACTGCAAGCAGTAACATTCGACAACTATGGTGACCAAATGCTGTGCCTCCGCACCAAGAGCGATTATTACGGTTGCGAGGACACAACCACAAAATTACCAGTTCACGTACCTGGCTACGATGCCACATTAATAATAGACAAAGATTCCGCCTGCATTCGTGAAAATATCCACCTAACCTTGCTCGATACCCTCAATCTATACCGATACAACAGCTATTGGGAATTTGGCGATGGAAATTCACGAACACTAACGGGCAACACCGAAGACTACGGCTATACATCGCTTGCTGTGACCGAAGACAACACCTATAAAATACAATTTATTGTGAACGCTGAAGGCTGTAAACCACGCGACATATCCGCAAACGTTACTATTTTCCCTGTGATAGCCGATTTCACCCGAGGCATTACCGATATGGACACGGCGGGTTGTCCACCATATACAGTTACGCTTTACAATAAATCGGTGGCAAACGAAAGTGCAAGTTATTTATGGGAAATTGGCAACGAAACAACGACAACCGAAAATCCTATACTTACAATTCCAAATTTAAACACGGTAATACCTGTTACACTTACAGTTACATCGAATATTTGTAACGATAAAATCACCAAAAACGTATCAACTTACCCAGCGGCGAATATCTCCGTTGATATGGATTCCATAATCTGTTTTGGTGAAAAAATCCACGCCAAAGCTACGGGAGATTTTACGTCAATTCAATGGGAACCGCGTGATTTGTTCACAAATTCAAAAAATGCCGTCACCGACATTTCCGTGAAAGAATCACAATATATTTATATGAACACGCTGAGCGGACATAACTGTAAAAACACCGACAGTATTTTCGTGTATGTACAACAAAAGCCATACTACTTGGGCGCACCGAACAAAACACTTTTGTTCTACGACAGCAACGACAGCCTCATTCCTGCTTCGCGAAAAACGAACAACCTGATTGCTGGTCAAATATACAATCTCAATGTGGAAGCCATTCCAGGCGTAAACTATGCTTGGAGTCCGAGCGATTTTCTGTCGTGTATCGACTGCACAAGTCCTGACATAACTCTTCTGTGTGGCGACGATTCCGGCACTGATTGTTTGGGACTACCCGACCATCTCGACTACAAGGTAACGATGAGCGACACACTTGGCTGTTTTGCAAACGACACTACCCTGCATTTCAACATTGTGTTCGATACCAAAATAGCGCTGCCTGAAGCGTTCTCACCAAACGAAGACGGGAAAAACGATATTGCCTACGTGAGAGGCTGGGGAATCCGCGAATTTGTAGAGGTGAAAGTCTTCAATCGATGGGGACAAGTTGTATTTGAGTCAAATGATATGGCAAAAGGCTGGGACGGCACATTCCACGGCAAACCTCAGAGCATCGACACATACGCATACACCATAAAGGCAATTGACATGGAAGGGAAAGACATTTTTGTAAAAGGCTACATCACATTGCTTCGATAGAACAAAAAGAAAAAGTTTTACGTACATTTGCAACGCAAAAAAAATCATTATGCAATTAGGTAAGAAAAACATTCTCAAGGTCCTACGAAAGGTTGACTTCGGATACTATCTTGATGCCGAGGAATACGACAGCGTGTTGCTTCCTATGCGATATGCGCCTGAAAATCTACAAGAAAACGATGAGATTGAGGTGTTTATATACCTTGATTCCGAAGATAGGATTATTGCCACTACTGAAACACCGCTTGCCGAAGTGGGACAATGCGCCTACCTCACCGCCAAAGAAGTAAACAAGTACGGTGCATATTTGGATTGGGGATTGCCGAAAGACCTGTTCGTTCCATATCGGGAACAAAAAATGCGAATGACCGCCGGCAAAAAATATTGGGTGTTCCTTTACATTGACGAAGACACGGACAGAATTGCCGCATCCGCAAAAATAGACAAGTTTCTCGACCGCTACAATCCGCCCTACAACGAAGGAGACGAAGTTTCTATCCAAATTCATTCAAAAACAGAGTTAGGTACTAAGGTGATTGTTGACAATCTGTATTGGGGAATCATCTACGAGAACGAGATATTTACAAATCTCACAATTGGAGAAACACGAATTGCCTATATTAAAAAGATTCGAGATGACTTAAAATTAGATATAAGTCTCTCTAAATCAGGTTATCAGAACAAGATATCCGACATTGAGTCTACTATTCTCAGTGCACTTGGAGCAAACAATGGTTTTCTGCCACTCCACGATAAAAGCTCGTCCGACGAAATACGCGATGCGCTTTCAATGAGCAAAAAATCGTTCAAAATGGCCATTGGCGGATTATACAAAGCTGGCAAAATTTCAATTGAAGCAAACGGAATCAGATTGAAATGAGAATTGGCTCTATAGAATTCGGGGAATATCCTGTGTTCGCCGCCCCTATGGAAGATGTGAGCGAACCCTCGTTCCGCTATATGTGCAAAAAATACGGCGCCGACCTCCTCTATTCGGAATTCGCCGCCTGCGAGGCAATTGTGCGTTCCATCAACCAAACTATGCGGAAAATCAAAAGTTATGAATACGAACGTCCATTTGTGGTGCAGATTTTTGGTAAAGTGCCAGAAACAATGGCGGAAGCCGCAAAAATTGTTGAATCCGAATTCAAACCTGATATAATTGACATCAATTTTGGTTGTCCCGTGAAAAAAATTGCCTGCAAAGGTGCTGGTTCTGGACTTTTACGAAACATACCATTAATGATTGACATAGCAAAATCCGTTGTTAACGCAGTATCCACACCTGTGACGGCGAAAACCCGTCTTGGCTGGGATGCGAACGATATGCCCATTGTAAACGTCGCCGAACAACTTCAGGACGTGGGCATACAAGCACTTACAATCCACGGAAGAACCAGAGCACAAATGTACACTGGCGAAGCCGATTGGACGCTCATTGGCGAAGTAAAACACAATCCTCGCATGCACATTCCCATTATTGGCAATGGCGACATAGATTCTCCGCAAAAAGCAAAAGAAGCATTCGATAAATTTGGCGTTGACGCAATAATGATTGGACGAGCGAGCATTGGCGCACCATGGATTTTCCAACATGTGAAGCATTATCTCGCCACAGGCGAACTTTTACCAGAACCCACCATTCGCGAGCAAGTAGAAGTAATCAAAGAATCTATGCTGAAATCCGTTGAATTTATGGGACTTCCTGGCGGAGTTATCCACATGCGCCGTCAATTTGCACGCACATTCAAAGGATTGGATAACTTTAGGGAAACAAGAATAAAGCTACTCAACCTCAGCGATTTACAAGAAACGCTATCCTTATTAGACGAAATTGCCGAAAAATGGGGGTGAGAAATGGGGTTATTCCTCCACGTCCGTTCTCCATTTAAACACATCTTGTGCGTCAACGGGACGGATTGCATCGTGCCATTTAAAATTGTCGATGCGGGAAAGTTTTTTGGGAAATTGCTCCACTGGACTGAATGTGCCTTCAGGCTGGTTTTTGAATACAATTTGGTTAATTTTCCCATTTTTTAAATATGCGGAAATGTCGTTACACACCGCTCGATTCACGCCCACAATCTCATCCTCGTCTTTGAGGTAATAGAGCGTTTCTCCATTTTGGAACATATCAACACGAACAAGTTCGTTATTTTTAATATAGCCAATCAGTGATTTACCTTTCATCTGATTAAATTTATCGTCATCGCATTGTGCAACCACAAAGGCATCGGACTGTATAATTATTTGTTCAAGTTTGGTATTGTTGTCACTCAATTTCAATCGAATATCAAAGCCCGTCATCTGATTTTCGTCGGACCACAGCACTGGATTTTTACAGAGGTACACCATGGAATCCAACGCATTGTACACCACCGAATCACATACGCCCTGCAAATCACTTTTGTAGAACCGTACCTTATGGTATGCTTTAATTTCCTCATAGGTTACAGAGTCGGTTTGAGTGGAATCCATTGGTGGAATTTTGTATTGCGAGAAAAACAAACTATCGGAATGCATATACAAGGAATCTCCTTCTATTGCTTTGACAATCAGCACACTATCGGTCATAAATACGTGCTGGCGTTTCCCTTCATAAAAACAATATTGGGCAAACAATGTTAGTTCCTGCGTAGTATCTTTTATCACTGCGTTTTTGCGAATCGTTCCTTCGTCTTTCTTACGATCGTAAAACATATCGTCGCCATACACATACTGCGACCCGCTGTGCAAGTATGACTCTTGATACATCTGCGCCTGGTCGGTTTTCGTGTTATACCAACCATTTACCGTATAAAGCAGATTCTCATCGCTCGTTACCGTTGTCGGTCCCACAAAATATGCGATGTTCGTGCTCGTTTTGTATTTCATAGTGTCGGTATTCATCACATAATTAGGATTTTGCAACACCACATCCTTTTTAAAAAACAACATTCTGTCGTTCACAAAATACTGACCAATGGCACTTGTAAGCACATTGGTTGGGTCCACAATTTTACCTCCATTACGGTAAAAGCCCATATTTTGTTGTAAATCGTAGTCCAAATAATGCGTGGAGAGCGTCATCTGGTCATGAATCATACGAATGTCGCCACGAAGACACGCAAGATTTTCCGCACTCGAAAAATATAATGTATCGCCATAGATTGTAACATCCTTATTTACAATACGGACCCGTCCGTAAGCCTCAAAACGGTTGTCTTTGGCATACGACAATGCGCTGTCGCAGTACATATATGCATCGGCATGTTTGAAAATCACATTGCCATACAATCGACGCACTTCCCTATCGCCTTTCATTAAGTCGGTGTGCTTAATTTCCACTTTCGTTTTTTGGGAAAAAGCTGAAAGTGCAACAATCGTAGCTAATATGGACAGAACTAACCGTTTCACTATTCCATTAATTTTGTGATTATATCATCAACAGTAATGCCTTCAGCCTCGGCTTTGTAATTTTTCACAATTCTATGACGGAGAATCGGCAATGCCACACGTTGAACATCCTCAATATCAGGAGAATATTTGCCGTGAATAGCAGCGTGGGTTTTTGCACCCACAATCAGATTCTGCGAAGCACGCGGACCCGCCCCCCACGATAGGTATTCTTTCGCCAGCGGATTCTGTGTGTGGTCTTTTCGAGTTTTTGCAACCAATTCCACCGCATAGCGAATCACGCTTTCGTTTACGGGCATTTTTCGTATAACATTTTGGTAGCCAATAATTTGATTATCATCCAATAGAGATTGTAATTCTTGTTGGGAATCACCAGTGGTTGCTTTCACAATATCAATTTCCTCGTCAATTGACGGATAATCCAACCATATATTGAACATAAAACGGTCTAACTGCGCTTCGGGCAACGGATACGTACCTTCCTGTTCTATAGGGTTTTGCGTTGCTAGAACGAAAAACGGTTCCGCCAACTGATAGCGATGTCCCGCAACCGTAACGGCATGCTCCTGCATGGCCTCAAGCAAAGCAGCCTGCGTTTTTGGCGGAGTACGGTTAATTTCGTCGGCAAGCAAAAAATTGGTGAACAGCGGTCCTTTCACAAATTGGAACTGACGATCTCCGTTAAGTATCTCACTTCCAGTAATATCGCTTGGCATAAGGTCGGGAGTGAACTGAATGCGGTTGTTGCGAAGTCCCAACACTTGCGCCATCGAAGTGACAAGCAAGGTTTTCGCCAACCCAGGCACGCCCACCAACAAACAATGCCCTTTACTAAAGATGGAAATCAGCACATCTTCAATAATCGAATCCTGACCAACTATTTTCTTATGTATTTCCTGTTTGAGCGCGCTATATGTCGCTTTCAAGGAATCAATCGCCTCTACGTCGTCTTTAAAATCCATACCATTCATTAGAATTCAAGCAAATGTAATGAGAAATTCTCAATTTCTAAAAATATCTCATATATTCAAGTCCGTTGGGAACATAATTTTTGTCGTACGTTGTTGGATTTCCATCGGCAGGGAAAATCCGCCCCGTGTTGTGATAATGGAACGCATCGCGGTAACGCCCTTTTTTCAACAAATGTCCATATTCGTCCTTTATCCATTTTATGCCCCAATACACGGCATCATTGCCACGCAAATCCGCCACATTTATGTTCAGATGCAGGCATTTGTAGCCCATTATTTGAAATGGTCCCCACGAGGTAGCAAGATTTTTTAATGCCTCATCCGACGCGTCACGAATCATTGCGGTTGTAACGCCCTCATATTCAGGTTTATCACCCGAACGAACTTTTTTCAAACGGCGGTAAATATGTTTTTCAAATCGTTTTGGCACATCAGTTCTACCAGAGCACTCCAAACACGCCAGCGACTTCAAGTATTGTGGCGGCATTCCCAACAATTTCGCACACGAGTCGATTTCAGCGCCGTAGTTTTCATTCACACGTTCGCACACAAGGGGGACTTCATTTTCGCCAAGCTCCGACAAATCCTCCGCCGATGACGAATAAATCCGATAACCGCCAAAAACAATTCCAAAAACAACAAGCGTAGCAGCACCAATCAAAAAGCCACGATTCAACGTCTTACGTATCTTCTTGGTCGTTTTTTTCAACGATTTCTTCGACGCGGAAGACGATTTCCCCGTTTTTGCAGAAGTTTTCTTTGCCGTTTTCTTAGTTGCCATAGCAATTTTGTTTATCGCAAAAATAAAGTTTTTTCTCGAAAATTGATTTCTCTTATGTATTTTGATTTTTCAAATTCAATTAAGATTTTTCAATAATAATACTACCCCCAAAACACCGCCATTTGTACGACGTACGGAAAGTTCCTCATACCTTAGTGTAAAAAAAACACTAAGTCCCTATTGTGAAATCAAAAAATATTCCGTTTCTTTGAACTATCATTTATATAATGAACAATTCAAAAGGAAATAAATGAAGAAATTTTTACAAGTATTCTGTATTTCATTATTCCCGCTTTTTGTGTATGCGGCTCCTACCGATGGCGACGGGGGCTATCGTGATACGTCGGTGGTACACAGGCAGCACAAAAATTATCTCGGAAAATATAACGGGAAAAAAGGAATTACAAACTTCGGCGTCACGGGTAATTACCGTGGAATGTTGTACTACCGCAATATGAGCGATTTGTTTGACGGTACCTATTCCGAAGAAAAAATGCTGCTTTCGACCAACGATGGTGGCCGTCAGTCGCAGTTGGAACTTGATGTGGTGGCTCGACCAACGTCAACTACGTCGTTCCGTACGGATTTTTATCTGTATTCGCCTATGCGTGGCGCGGGCTACAACGAAAATGAGACTGGTTTGCAGTTGGGTGTGAACTTGGATGGTCAAATGAATTATGAACACGCAAAAATCAGTTTCCGTCTCGGTGGCTTGCAATACACTCGTTTGTCGAAACTGACATTTGGGGCAACAGAAAACGAGGGCGAAAGCTTGTTTGAACGCAACACGTGGGACAATTTCCAGATGGCGGGTCAGAATTACGAATCGTATTATGCACAAGGTACGATTCTTCGAGATTTTCGCTGGGGAAATCAGTTCTGCCAAGGTTTGGTGGCTTCCATTTACGATTTGCCGTGGGGCTTGGAAACTCGCATTTTATATGCAAAAACGCCTAACAATGGCGGTCAGTCGTCGTATTTGGACACAATTCCAAACATTTCCTATGGTGGATTTATCCATAAGAAATTCGGACAGAATTATGTTGGTGTAAATACATTTAATTCAGTTACTTACGATACTACAATCAATGGTAATGCAATTGGCTATAATATTGCCACGGTTGATTTCAGTCTTGATTTTTACAGAGATTTCAATATCACGGGTGAATTTGGCTGTGGACGATATGTTGAGGACGAAACGTTGAACACGTCGTACGGCGAGGCGATGGACGTGGTGCTGCTTTCTCGTCAGAAATTGATTGGATCTCCGTTGAAGTTGCATTTATATCGTTTGTCGCCGTCGTTTGTCAATCTTGACGGCGGTTTCAGCACATATTTGAAATCGACGGCCGGCTACAACGGCGAAGGAGGAAGTTCGTACCCTGTTGGTGCCAATATGTCGGATGTGGATTTTATAAATGGTAACCGTCAAGGTTTGGATGTTCGTGCCGAGTTTAATTTGGCAGGCTTGAAAGTGAATTTGGCAACAGGTTTTTCCGAAGAAGTTGACCACCAGTCAACGTCGGTTTCGTTCGGTCACAGAATCAACGGCATTATGTTCTCGCGCGTGTTCGCGTACCAAAATTATATGGGACCGTACAGTGCCTTGACGACGAACTATCGCAGTTACTATGAAAATAATCCGTTGAATACTGACGTGATTGATTCAAAGATTCGTTTCGCCGTTACGGAATGGAATATGAAATATAAGTTTAACATTGGCAACCGTCCGTTCTATATGTTCTATCTTGGCTCGTATGCGTCGTGTCAGGACCAATTGTCGATTTTACCTGTGTTACGGATGGAAAAATCGTATATGCGCGTTCAGTACCACGAATTTGAGGCATATTATAAGGTAAATAACAAATTGGCATTGGATAGTTATTTCGGATTGGAAAATATGAAGGGCTCGTATGGTTATACGAAGGCACAAAACGGAGCCGCTCCTGTTCTTGAATTTGGAAAGGCAATCGGTTTGGGTGCCGATTTCGTGCTGGCACAGTTGACAAATTTGTACGTCCGTGCCCGCTGGTTCGATTTCAACGACAAGCATAACGAAAACAGCCACTATCGTGGTTTTGAAGGTTCTATTGAGTTAAAGGCAAATTTCTAATTAGATTATAATGAATTACTATATGAAAAAGATTTTCTTGTGTATCGGTCTTGCAATTTCAGGTTTGTTGGTACAAGCCCAGACTGCAAATCCTAAAATACAGTTTAACGGCATGGCTCGTGGCGATATGTCGCACAATTGGCTTTCGTCGGACGACACGACCAATGTTGACCAAAGTCTTGGCGGCGCTGCGTTGATTGACTTGCATTTGGATATTCGTCCAAGCGATGCTGTCCGCATTAGTTCTACTTTGCGTGTGAAAAATGCCATAGGCGGTTTCTGGGGACAAGGTGCTACGTTGGAATTGCGTGAGATTTCCATCAAGGGTGTTGCGGCAAAACGTATAAAATATCGTTTCGGCGACATTGATTCCCGTATGACGCCATACACTCTGTGGAACTACGACGGCGAATGTGCCAACAACGAAGCCGACGTATTCCGTTTTATCCGCGAAATCCGTCATCAGGAAAATTTCAATTACGGCAGTTACTGGCGTAATCAAGGCGGCGATTTGTCGTGGCGACTTGGTTTCGACAAAGGTGTGGAATCAATTGATTTTACTACGTTTGCAATGAGAAACCGCAGTCTCGACGATGGAAAAACGCCAGACAGATTGCAAGCCGGCGGAAAAATGTTGTTCCATTTCACCGACAATGCGCAGATTGGTTTTAACTATATCAATTTGTTTGATTTGCCTAAAACTGTATCAAAAACCTACTATGAAAAATATTCCAACGGCGTGGGAACGAGCGATTTCGGTTTTTTCATTGGTAGAATTCATGCATTTGGCGAACTTGGATTTTCGACCATCAATTATGTAGATACGGCTGATACAAAAACAATCGACACAAAGGGAAATTTCTTTGAAGTAGGACTTGGAGCTGATTTAATGGAATCGCAGTTGAACGTGCAGGCATCGTTCCGTCGCGTCAACCAGAATTTCTTCAGTGCGGGTGCGCAGTCAAAACGCATAAATTATACGTCCGACGTGAATGTGTTGCCTGTTGTCGGTACAAATTCCTACAACAGAACAATCGCCTTGCTTGATTTGCTTACCGACGACGCAATTTACAATCAGGCAATTTCGTATGGCTTGATGGATTACGAAATGATTTTCAACAATGTAACTCCATACGGAAAAGCAACGCCGAACCGTCAAGGGTTTGATGTTGCGTTGACGTACAATGCAATAGATAGCACATTTGAGACTGATGTTGAAATTCAACTGTTGCAAGACGTTGCTGGACAAGGTTCCGAGAAAAAGAAAAATTATTTGTTGGCACAATGGAAAGGAAATGTGTATTTCGACAAAATCTTTGCATGGAACAAGTCTGTCAGCGTAACCGCAGGATATCAGTTTGCGTCAGCTTCGCGTGACGAAGACAGAGTGTATAAAATGTCGAAAGAATTGGTGAAACCTGTTGATTTACATTCTCATACGATTGACTTGGGAGCAAGTGTGGAAGTGCTTAATCGTGTGGACGTGTTGGTGGGAACCAAAATGTTGTTCTACAAGGGAACCGACTACAAGGCAATTTTGAACGGATTCAACGAAACGGTGAAATATCAGTGTGAAACTTACGACGGCTCGCAGATGTTGACGGCGGCAGGTTTGCGCTATCGTTTCAACGACAATATTTCTTTGACGTTGCAATACGACAGATTCAATCTCAAAGACAAAAATGATGACGGAAATTCTTACAAAATAAACCAGGCATTCTTGCTATTTAACATTCTATTCTAAAATGGATAAATCAATGAAACGATTGAAATTTATAGGATTGGCGGTGAGTTTGCTCGGAATGTGGAGCTGCAACGAGGAAATGGTCGGTCCGAGCATCGACGGAATTGCAATCGACACGTTTAATATTGTGCCGACAGGGACTTCCAAGACCATCGATGCCGATTTTGCCCAAGGCGACTCCATTCATTTTATGGGTTCGTGGGAATTCGAGACAAAATGGATTATTACCGTAAAAGGGCAACAGTCGGGAGCTACAAAAACGCTGAAGGGAAACGGCAAGTCGGTTGACGAAACAATAGCGTGGGACGGCTCGTCGGATTTGATTTTCTTTAGAGATGGCGAAACATGCGAGGCGACACTTTCATTTGAATACTACAACGACAGTTTGGTGGCAGATAATTTCGTTCACGTGGTTTCCACAAAACCAATCGAGGGTATTGTGCTTGGCGACTACGACGAAATTGACGCCGAGGGCTGGGGCAGCACGTCGCGCGTGGTGGAAGACGGCGTGGAATTGCCTGCAACGCAAAAACGCACATTCGCCGATGAAGGCATTCTCGTTCCGCAAGGCGATAACTATCTGCAAATCAGCGGTTACGAAGATGGTGGAAAGTATTATTTGTCGGGAAATATCTTGACGATTTCCGAAGCTCCGTTGAAAATCGACACAAAAAATATTGGTAGTAACTACATCAATTTCTTTTTGTACGGTTATCCTGAATATTATTCAAATTCAACGATTTATGTAATGTTCAGCGATAAAAACGGCAATAAGATTGGTTTCAACGACAGAATAAAAATGACAGAACCTGGCTGGCACGGCATTTCGCTTTCGTTTTCAAAGTTGAAAGAGACAGAAAACGAAACGGGGATTCCGTTTGATTATTCAAACATAACCGAAGCGGGATATTCCTTGTTCTCGGTTGACGGAACGGAATGTGCGGCAAAGGCGGCGGTGGATTATTTCATTGTCACTACAGGAAAACCATTGTTCAATGTTTATAATTAGGATGATGAAGAAGTTTTTTATACAATATGTACTGATTGCGGCGATTGCAGGATGTTTCGTTTCCTGCGATGAAGGCGACGATATTTGGTCGTCGGCGGCAAAGTTGGAAATGATAGAAGGGTTCGACTTGGTTTCGGACGGTGCCGACACGATTTCGCTGGATTTTGCAAACGGCGACGTGCTTACGTTTAAGGGCGAATGGAATGTGGAGACCTCGTGGGAAATTGAAATAAAAGGAAATGTGTCGCAAAAAACGGAAAAAATAACGGGAACCTCAAAATCATTGAAGGACGTTGTCTGGGCAGGAAACAGTAGCGAGACGGGTGAAAAATATTTCCCGTCGGATGTATTGAAGAAAAAATTCAACATCGACCTCTTTGGTAAATCAGAAGAAGATTCGGGCGAAGATGCTTTCAAGGACGGCGAAAGTTGTACTATAACATTGACGTTCACCGATTTCGAAGGTGTTGACACGAGCAAGGCGACGCTGAAAATTGCCGCAGCCGTTGACGAGACGTTTACTTCAAAAGATTTCTGTATGGTGGCGAATTGGGACAATGTGGAGCAACTCTATACGAACAACAGTCCTTCGAAGATTGTAACTTCGTCAACCAATATGGATGTTGTTCCCGAAGGCAAGAAATACTGCATTCTCGAAGGAACCGACACGGGCGGAAAGTGGTATGTTGACGGAATGGGATTCACCTTCCAACAGGTAAACAACTGGGCAGCAGGATTTTATCCAATCACGTTGGCCGACACGGCAACAACGTACATCAACTTGTTTATGTACGGTTATCCTGAATACTGCGAACGTACAAGTCTGTTTATCGCGTTGGTGAATAGCAGCAACGAGTTGGAGTGTGAGTTGGGTGGCGATAGAATTTCGGTAAGCGAGGGTTGGCACGGCATTTCAATTCCTGTGTCGAAATTCGTTCCGAAAAACAAGAGTTTTGATTTCAACGCCGTTGACAAAATTACAATCATGGTATTCTCCAACGGAGAGGCCTGCGATGTGAAGACGGCGATAGATTATGTGGTAATAACGAAAAAAAGACCGTTGTTTGGGGTGTATAAGAATTAAAAATTAAGAATTGATGTAGAGACGCGATTTATTGCGTCTCATAAAAATAAAAAAATAGAACTATGAAGAAAATAGCATTTATTTCCAGTTTGATTGCAGGTTTGTATATGATGACCAGCTGTGGCGTTCAAATGCTTCCTATGGCGTTGGATACGGCCGAGGACAACGATCCGTATTACAAAATAAACGATACGAAAAATTCCGACTACGTGGAACTTTTCACGGCTTCGTCCATATTTTTGGACGACCTTCCCGGCTGTTGGGGCTTTGAGAAAGACGCGTGCCGTGATTTTATGGTCGATTCCAAGATTGTGTACAAAGGAATGGGCAGTCTGCATCTGAAATGGGACAAAGCCAAGAAAGGATGCGACTGGATAGGCGTTGGCTTTATGTGGAACAATTGGCAGACCGTTGATATGTCCGACATTATTGACACGTGGGCGTTGGAGTTCTGGGTTCGTACCGCCGATGGTGATGAAATTGGTTCAGTGCCAATCAATTTTGCATTTTTGGACAACAACAATAAAACCACATCTACAATTGCCTGCGGAAGCAAATTCTACGAAGGTTTCGGCGTAAATCCGACGTGGAAACGTGTGCAAATTCCGCTTTCATATTTCCGTTTTGTTGATTCAGGCGTAAATCCAGTGGAAGTCAATCAATTAATTATGTCGTTTGAAGGAACTGCGGAAATATACCTTGACGAGATGAAATTGGTTGAATTGCAGCCGAAGGAAGAGTAACATACATTTGATTCCATAGCAGTTTTTTTATATTTGCCAAACAAGTATTCTTATCATTATTTTGGTCGAAGAAAATGCAAAAAAAGTCAAGAGAATTCTCTAAAAATGCCCGAAATGGTCGAGTTTTTTTAATAATTTCCACTATAAGTCATTGATTAAAAATGATTTATAAGTTACAGGTTTTTAACTTATAGGAAATTACAGAACGCTAAAACTTGCAGATTTCTCACTTCGCTATGCTTCGTTCGATGACGCGTTACATTTAATAGCCGAGCATAGCGAGACAAGGAATCTCTTCAATCTAATTAATTGCTACAAATAAATTTCGGCGGAACTGACCAGCACCGCCATTGAATTTTTATGTTTCAGAAATTTGTAACAGTATCGGGATTCGTTTGCTGATGAAACAATGGTATTAATTATTCTTGTACTGTCGCAAGTGAATGCCGTTTTTTTTATTTTTGCGAAGTATAAAACGACAAAGTATGTTTGTAGAAGACGAATGGAATGTGATTGAAGACGGCTTCGATGCCGACCGTCATTTGATAGCGGAAAGTGTGTTTAGCATTGGCAACGGCCACATGGGGCAACGGGCGAATTTCGAGGAAATGTATTCTGGAAAAACAATGCAGGGAAACTACATCGGCGGCGTGTTCTTTCCCGACAAAACCCGCGTGGGTTGGTGGAAAAACGGCTATCCCGACTATTTTGCAAAAGTGATAAACGCACCTGCATGGATTGGTCTCCATACGTCTGTCAATGGAAAGCTGCTCGACTTGGCGAAGGTGAAGATTAATTCTTTCCGTCGGACTCTGAATATGAAAGAAGGAACATTGTCGAAAACGTGCATGGTTGAAATGCCCGACAAAACCCGTCTGCGCATAGAAAGCACACGGTTCGTCAGTATGGTTTCGGTGGAAATCGGAACAATTTCATACTCCATCACCGCCGAAAACAAAGCCTGCTCACTGTCGGTTCTTTCGTTCATTGAATCACATATTTTGAACCAGGACTCCAATTATGACGAGTGTTTTTGGGAATCAATTTCGCAGAAACACGAAAAAAATGTTTCCCTTGCGGTTGACAAAACAAAACAAAACCCATTCGGTGTACCGCAATTCACTGTGGCAACGGCAATTAGCACAGAAATTTCAGTTTCTGCGACAAAGAAAAAATATCACAAAAGTCTCCAAATCGGCGAAACAATTGATTTTGAGTTGAAAAAAGGCGAAACGGCTGTCATTACTAAATATGCGGCACAAGTTTCAACAATGAATTACACTGCCGATGAATTACCCAAAATCGCTGTTGAACGGGTGAAAACGGCTGCGAAAACTGGTTTTCAGAAATTGTATTCCGCACACAAAAAAGCATGGTCGGAAAAATGGAAACGGAGCGACATTGTAATTAAAGGCGACGTGCGTGCGCAACAAGGAATCCGTTTCAATATTTTCCATCTCCAACAAACCTACACCGGCGACGACAGCCGTCTGAATATTGGACCAAAAGGATTTACAGGAGAAAAATATGGCGGTGTAACATATTGGGACACAGAGGCTTTTTGTTTTCCGTTCTATCTTTCAACCTCGCCAGAATCGGTTTCAAGAAATTTGTTGCTCTACCGTTACAAACAATTACCACAGGCAATAAAAAATGGTGAGAAATTAGGTTTCACCAATGGTGCGGCGTTGTACCCGATGGTAACAATGACTGGCGACGAATGCCACAACGAATGGGAAATCACGTTTGAGGAAATCCACCGTAATGGCGCTATAGCCCACGCAATCTACGATTACGTCACCTACACCGGCGACCGTGCGTATTTGGTGGACTATGGTTTGGAAGTACTTATCGGAATTGCACGTTTTTGGGCGCAACGAGTGATTTTGTCGCCAATCAAACGGAAATATATGATTTTGGGCGTGACTGGTCCAAACGAATACGAAAACAACGTTTCAAATAACTGGTACACAAACTATTTTGCAAGTTGGTGCCTTCGTTACACAATGGAGTCAATCAGTTGGATAAAACGTGTGGCTAACGAAAAATATATTGAATTGGCACAAAAAATCTCGTTTGAGGAACGTGAAATTATGCGTTGGTCCGACATTGTGAATAATATGTACTTGCCTACCGATGAAAAATTCGGCATCATTCTTCAAAACGACGGCTATTTGGACAAGGAACCGCTCACCGTTGCCGACCTGCCAGCCGACCAACGTCCAATAAACCAACACTGGTCGTGGGACAGAATTCTTCGCTCCCCATTCATCAAACAAGCCGATGTTGTACAAGGTTTGTATTTCTTTGAAAATGAGCTAAATGAAGAAACAATCCAACGGAATTTTGAATTTTACGAAGCTCGTTGCGTACACGAATCTTCGTTGTCGCCGTGCATCCACTCGGTTGTGGCCTCGAAAATCGGTGACGAGGAAAAAGCCTACGCACTCTATCTCCGTACCGCGCGCCTCGATTTGGACGACTACAACAAAGAGGCAAAAGAAGGTTTGCACATCACAAGCATGTCGGGCTCGTGGCTCGCAATTGTCAAGGGATTTGCAGGCATGCGCGTTGCCCAAAATGAACTTTCATTTAATCCATATATTCCCAAAAGTTGGAAATCATATTCATTTTCAATTACATACCGAAATGCAACTCTAACCGTGAAGGTTTCCAAATCAAAAGTTGAACTAAATGTCACAAACGGCTATATTCCTAATTTACAGGTATATGGAGAAGCATATCAATTGAAAAAAGACGAACATATAACCATCGAGACAAAGAAAAAATAAATCGTATGAAAAAAATTCTCTTAATCGTAGCAATTTCCATCGCCGTAATCATTGCAATCGTGGCGTTTGCAGTTTCACCTATTGCGAAACATTTTCTCATCAACAACTCTAAAGAATTGATTGGCAGGAAAATAGATATGGAAAATCTGTCGGTGAACATTTTCACCGGACGATTGCAAGTTGAGAATTTTACGCTATACGAAGCCGATGATTCCACATCGTTTGTTGCCTTCGATTTGTTTGATGTAAACGTGAATCTGCACAAACTTCTTTCGAAAACGGCGGAAATCGAAAGTGTGGAACTGTCAGGTGCTGACATACGTGTGATTCAAAATGGTAACATATTCAATTTCACCGATATAATAGAATTCTTCTATTCTGATTCAACTGCAACCGACACGGTGGAAGAACCGAGCGAATGGAATGTAGTGATAAATGATATTCACCTCAACCACAGTTATTTATACTATCAAGACCAAGAAATTGGCAGCGAATGGAAATTGAAGGACATTTCGCTTGTGATTCCTGGCATAGACCTCTCGGATTTAAGCACCGACATGGGACTTCAACTTGATTTCACAAACGGAGGAAAACTCGAAACCACAATGAAATACAATACCGAAAAGGCTTTGTATGATTTGCAGGTGAAAATTCAAAATTTTCATTTGTCGCCTGTCCTGCCCTATTTGCAGCAATCGCTCAACATTGAAAATCTTGACGGAAAATTTTCCGCAGACCTTGCCATACACGGTTCAAGCGAGCATATTCTCAATTTTGACGTGACCGGGCTTGTGTCACTTTCCGAATTCAATATGCTCGACACGCTTCAAAAGTCAGCCGCATCGTTCGACAGCGTGGCAACAACCATCAAACAAATAGATTTAATCAACAACAAAATAGAACTTAGTTCTTTGTACATCAGTGGATTACATTCATATTACGAGATTTTCCAAGACAAAAACGACAATTTCTCGATGCTCATAAAAGCTGACACAACGCAAACACAGGATTCTCTTGCTGTTGCATACGCCGACACGACCGAAGAAAAACCGTTCGTTCTCATTATTAACGACTTACGAATAGCAAACACAAATTTTGATTTTATTGACAATTCCCTGCCACAACCGTTCAACTATACTATCAGCGACATTTGTGTGTCGTCAACTAATTTCAATATTACAAAACAAAACACAATTGAAGCGAACGCAGTGCTCCAAAATTCGGGAAAACTTAAACTGAAATGGATTGGCAGCATTGAAGACATTTCAAACCAAAACATCAGTGTATTCTTAAATAATATTGATTTACAATCGTTTACGCCCTATTCATTGGCAATGTTCGGGAACCCTATTACCAACGGACATATTTCAATTCAAAGCCAAAATGTGATTATCAACAATCGCCTGAGAGGCACGAACAAGGTGAGTATTTTTCAACCGCAAATCGGCGACAAGGATAAATCAGTCAAAGCCGAGTACAATGTTCCATTGAAAATGGGATTGTACATCCTGACCGATAAAAATGGCAAAGTCGATCTTGATTTACCAATTTCAGGAAACATTGATTCGCCAGATTTCTCATACGGAAAAATTATCATCAAAACCTTAGGAAACCTACTTGTGAAAGTTGCAGCTTCGCCGTTCAACGTGCTGAAAAACAGCAATGCACAAATTGACCAAGTATGTTTTAACGCAACAGCAACTGAATTCAGCAACGAAGAATATGCTCAATTCGCCCAATTAGGGACCATGTTGCGAGAAAAACCAGAATTGAAATTGCATCTCACACAAAATTTGTTGTATCGCGACGCCGTTACTGAGTACAGTATCAACGAGTTAAAGAAAAATATGGCGATTCAGGATTCAACAAACCATATTACCGAAGATAATGCTAACGAGTTGTTAATCAAGGAGAAATATCTGGCGATTCCAACAAAATCCGAAGAATTACGAATGTTTGCCGACAAAATGTTACGCGAACGCAACATTACTCTGCAAGCAAAACTCACAACGGAACAAAAAGCAGTCTTAATCTACGAAAACACTGTAAAACAATCAATTACGAACGATATGCAATGGAGGAACTCACTCGTACAAAACTATTTGAAAACAAGTTGTTCTGTGCCAGATTCTTCGTTTAAAATTCTATCGAACATAATTGAAAATGACACAGTTAAAACATTCAAAAACAATTATAGCGTAGAATGGTCGCTGTAAGAATCAATTAAAATCAATATATTTGCCGTGTGAAAAATTCCATAGTCAAAGGAATATCAACATTAAAACAATGATAATCAATGGAAACATACATAAATCCTGACAAAAAAGACTGGGCAACAATTTTAAAACGTCCTTTGCTCGAAAATGCAGAACTTGAGCCTATTGTGGCTGGAATTTTGGCTAATGTGAAAGAAAATGGCGACAAAGCCGTATTTGAATATTGCCGTAAATTCGACAATCCTGATATTCAAAATCTTACGGTTTCACAACAAGAAATTTGCGTTGCCGAATCGCTTGTTTCCGACAAACTGAAGGCGGCAATAAAAGTTGCCATTGCCAACATCACAAAATTCCACGAACGTCAGGAGGAAATTCCATCGGTTACTGAAACTATGTTCGGTGTAAAATGCTGGCGGAAAAGCGTTGGCATTGAAAAGGTCGGATTATACATTCCAGGCGGTTCCGCACCGTTATTTTCAACAATTTTGATGCTTGCCATTCCTGCTAAAATTGCAGGTTGTAAGGAAATAATCCTTTGTACGCCTGAAGGAAAGACTGGTTCAATCCACCCTGCAATTTTGTATGCTGCAAAACAGGCTGGCGTGACCAAAATCTTCAAAGTTGGTGGAGCTCAAGCAATTGCGGCTATGGCATACGGAACAGAAACTATTCCGCAAGTGTATAAAATTTTCGGACCAGGCAACCAATTCGTGATGAAAGCGAAAATGATGGTGAGCATGCAAGGCGTTGCAATTGACATGCCAGCTGGACCGTCGGAAGTGATGATTGTTGCTGATGAAACAGCGAATCCAGATTTCATCGCTTCGGATTTTCTTTCGCAGTGCGAACACGGGAAAGACAGTCAGGCAATTTTACTTACAACATCGAAACAAATTGCCGAAGCAACAAAGACAGCAATTGAGCAGCAAAAAGCACAACTGAAACGTAATGAAATTGTGGAGATTTCGGTTGCAAACAGCAAAATAATTGTATTCGATTCGCAAGATGAACTTGTGGAAATGATGAACGAATATGCCCCTGAACATTTGATTCTCTCTGTAGATAAGGCATTTGAGTTCAGCAAAAAAGTTGTGAACGCAGGTTCTGTTTTCTTGGGGAATTACTCACCTGAAAGCGCTGGCGACTATGCGTCGGGAACAAACCACACGTTGCCGACAAACGGCTACGCAAAGGCTTATAGTGGCGTTTCGCTTGATAGTTTTGTCCGTAAAATCACATTCCAAGAAATTATACCTCAAGGACTTACAACACTCGGTCCAACAATAGAGACTATGGCTGAAGCCGAAATGCTCGACGCACATAAGAATGCTGTTTCGGTACGGTTGAATAGTTTACAGGAAAAATAACAAGTTAAAAGAACGGATTGCAAGCATTCTACGTTAGTAGATATTGATTCGAATTATAAATTGATTATAAGTTCCGCAAGAGATTTTGCGCCACTTTTCCGTGAATAACGCTCAATATCAATAGAATCACAAGCAATAGCACCCGTGGATTGAAATTCAGAATACAAATTACTTAATTCCAAAAGTAATTGTTGTTTATTTTTTACAATAACCCCCGAATTCGTTTTCAAAATCACATCTTCTTGTACATGAATGTTAACCGATTCTGTATCTTTCAAAGGATAGTACTTTTCTTTCAATTGTAAAGCCTCCTTATCTTCCGAATAACAAAAAAGGATTTTTCGACGCAAACCAATGTAATCATACAGTTTTGTGCCTTCAAATGCATAGTAATTGAAAAGCAACATCACGTTATGACCAGCCAACAACTGCAATAATTGAGCATTTGCTATACGGGGATATATATGTATATGGCTTAACAAATTTGCATATTTTGAATCTATCAACGCCCTGAGTTCCTGCATATTATTAACGCCATAGAAATTCAATTCAAAGGCTGGCGAAGTATCACTTCCAGCAAATTCGGAAAAACAATCAAGCACACTTTCCAACGGATGCCATTTATAAATTGTTCCTACAAAGGCGAAACGAAGTATATCATTTTTTTGCACAACATCTGCTATTGACTGAATCACTTCGGAATTATAGCCATTTGGAATTATCGAAAACGGTTTCTTTACGTTTTTTGAAATTTGCATTCTGAAAAATTCACCAACAGTCACAATGTACGACGCATTCTGCGTATATTTCCGTTCAAAATACGCATTCCATTTTCCCATAAACCGGCTTCGATTTTTATTTTGTACCCACGGATCACGATAATCGGCAATCCACGGCGTATTATATTTTTTACTCAAGGCTGAAGCATATCTGAATAATATAAAGGGCTCGCCCGTCGCAATTATGGCATCAACTTTATTATTCATCAAATATTCCTTTGCGCCTCGATATAAACCGGATTTTGGACCAACGAAAAATAAAAATTGAGCAAATTCATAAAATGCGGTTACGGCTTTTCGTAACACTGAGAATTTTGCGCTGCCATACTTCAACAACAATCGGTTCGCTATATTTGGTTTGTAGGAGGTACGTATTATGGTACCATATTCTGTTTCCTCCACAATAGTTTTTGTAGAAGAACTTGGAGCCACATAATCAAGTTCGTTACCGTATTTATTTTCCCACTGCCTCGTAACAACCACAGGATACACGCCATATTCCTTCAAAAACCTATACCACGCATACGGTCGCAAGCCACCAACCGAAACGTAAGGAGGAAAATCATATGCCAAAATCAAAAGTCGTTTCACGTTTTTACAGGTAGCACCTAACATTTCACATCTTTTCCTTCAGATATTTTGCGGTATATGAATTCTCGCACAAAAGCAAATCCTCGGGTTTACCCGCAAACACCACATTTCCACCTGCCTCACCTCCTTCAGGTCCCATATCAATAATCCAATCCGCACATTTTATCACATCGAGGTTGTGTTCTATCACCACCACGGAATGCCCTTGAGCCAACAGGCGGTTAAATGAATCCATCAGTTTTTTAATATCATGGAAATGCAGACCTGTCGTGGGTTCATCGAATATAAACATACATTTTTCCACCCCACCTTTGCCGAGGAATGTCGCCAATTTTATACGTTGCAACTCACCTCCCGAAAATGTACTCGACGACTGTCCCAAAGCCACGTAGCCCAATCCAACATCTTGCAATGGTTGCAAACTCTTGGCTATTTTTTGCGTCACGGTCGAAGAATCTTCTTTAAAAAAAGCGATTGCTTCATCTACTGTCATTTCCAAAACATCCGCTATTGACTTTCCGCGATAAAGTATTTCCAAAACATCGCTTTTATATCGTTTTCCCTGACATTCCTCACACACCAATTCCACATCAGCCATAAACTGCATTTCAACTTTTATAACGCCCTCACCCTTACACTCTTCACATCGTCCTCCATCTGTGTTGAATGAAAAATGAGCTGGCCTGAATCCCTGCAACTGAGCAGATTTCTGCGTAGCAAACAACGTGCGTATATCATCAAACGCCTTTGTATATGTGACTGGATTAGAACGAGTTGATTTTCCAATGGGATTTTGGTCAACAAATTCAACACAACTCAACGAGGCATATCCATCTATGCCGTCGCATTCTCCCATAGAAACACCCGACTCGCCTAACACTTGCTGTAATCCAGGATATAAAATCTTGTCAATCAGCGAAGATTTTCCAGAGCCAGAAACACCCGTAACAACGGTCAAAACGCCCAATGGAATCTTCACGGTGATATCCTTCAAATTATTTTCGCGCGCCCCAGAAATTGTGATGCAGTTTTTCCACGCACGACGAACCTGTGGCATTTCAATCTTTTTCCGTCCCGTCAGATAATCAGCAGTCAACGTATCGCCTTTCTTTAGCATTTCCTGCAAGGTTCCTTGGAACACAACATTTCCACCTTGAACGCCAGCATTCGGTCCGATGTCAATTATATCATCAGCGGCACGCATCATTTCCTCGTCATGTTCCACCACAATCACCGTATTGCCAATACGTTGCAATTGCTTTAAAACACGAATAAGTTTCTGTGTATCACGAGGATGTAAACCTATGCTTGGTTCATCGAGAATATACAACGAACCGACCAAACTACTACTCAATGATGTGGCTAGATTAATACGTTGTGATTCGCCACCCGAAAGTGTATTCGACAGACGATTCAGAGTAAGATAGCCCAACCCAACATCCACAAGCGTACGAAGACGCACAACGATTTCCGTCAATATGCGTTCAGCAATGTTTCTATCGTATTCGTCAAGTTGAATCGTTTCAAAAAATGGTAAAAGCCACGAAATAGGTTGTTCCACCAAATCAAATATCGTTTTTCCCGCAACATGCACATATCCAGCCTCTTTTTTCAAACGAGAACCGTGACATTCGGTACAAATTGTTTTTCCACGGTAGCGCGACATCAATACCCGATATTGGATTTTGTACATATTACGCTCCACCATGTCAAAGAAATCATTGATGCCCTCAAAATATTTTGTACCCTTCCACAGCATCTCCTTCTGCTGTTCTGTCAAATTGTTATAGGGTTTATGAATTGGGAAATCACATTTTGCGGCATTCATCACCACTTGGTCTTTCCACTCGCTCATTTTGTCGCTGCGCCAACACACAACGGCATTCTCCCAAACAGAAAGTTTCTTATCAGGTATTACCTTGTTGGGGTCAATGCCGACAATTTTTCCGAAGCCTTCGCATTTCGGACAAGCCCCCAAAGGGCTGTTGAAATTAAACATAAACACTGACGGCTCCTCAAACGTGATTCCATCAGCCTCGAAGCGAGTGGAAAAATCGTGTCGTTCAAACCCATTGTCCGATTCAACCCAAACAGAACACGCCTCATCACCTTCCTGAAATGCAGTCAAAACCGAATCGGCAACACGTCCAGCCACAGAATTATTTGCGACAAACCTATCAATCAAAATCGATGTTTGTTTCGACAACATAGATTCCTTACATTCGGAAATACGGACAATCTCACCATCAACAAACAAACGATTAAATCCTTCTTTTTCAAGAAGTTCCATCTTTTGTTTAAACGAAAGTGTTCCCAAAATCAGCGGAGCTGTGAGATAACATCGTTTGCCCTCCTCACTCAACACAAAGTCAACAACATCCTGCACTGAATGCCGTTTGACAACCGTTCCCGAAATTGGAGAAATTGTTTTTCCAATTCGTGCGAATAACAATTTTATGTAATCATATATTTCTGTTGATGTGCCAACTGTCGAACGAGGATTCACCGCGTTCACCTTCTGCTCAATGGCAATTGCTGGCGGAATGCCCGTAATTGACTCAACTTCAGGCTTTTGTATTTTCCCCAAAAACTGACGGGCATACGACGACAAGCTCTCCACGTAACGACGCTGTCCCTCGGCATAAATAGTGTCGAACGCCAACGAGGATTTACCAGAACCAGAAACACCCGTAACCACCACGAAATCGCCGCGGCGCACCGTCACATCAATTTTCTTTAGATTATGGACCGAAGCCCCTTTTACCTCTATATTTTGAGTTTCCATACTCTTGAAATTCGACTACAAAATTAATTTATTATTTGTTTATTCTTGTTTTACAAAGTAATTTTATATATTTGTATTCGAAAACATTAAAATTTTTGCCTATAGGAAACATTTACTTTTCAAAAATAACTGTGTATCATTAAAATACTATGTGTTATGAAAAGTATGTTTTCCGATCAGGAGTTACTTGCCGCCTTCAGTAATGGCGACAATTCAGCTATGGACATTTTGATTACCCGTTATCACAGCAAAGTGCTGGGGTATCTCCGCCATTTGGTACGCAACAGGGAACTTGCCGAAGATTTATGCCAAGAAACATTTATGAAAGTGATTCGTTCGCTCAAACAAGATGCTTACCACGACGATGGCCATTTTTCGGCTTGGTTGTTCAGAATCGCGCATAATCTTATGATAGACTATTTCAGAAAAGAAAATAAATTGCCGACCGTTTCGAACGACAACGGTGAAATAGATTTATTCAACAACGCAAAATTTTCCGATGCGACAATCGAGACGCAATTCATTAAAACGCAGATTAACAGCGACTTAAAAGATTTAATCCGTGAGTTGCCCGAAGAACAACGCAACACGGTGCTTATGCGCGTCAATCTTGATATGAGTTTCAAGGAAATTGCAGAAAGCCAAGGAATTAGCATAAACACAGCGTTAGGACGTATGCGCTATGCAATTATAAACCTACGAAAAATGATAGAAGAACGGAACCTCACCATGACTTACATTTCGTAACGATACAAATAGGGCTGTCACATTGTGACAGCCCTATCAAAACCACAATTATTTTGTTGATGTTTCGTTTAGCAACGCATACGAAATAACTTCGGAAATTTCGTTCACATATTTGAACGACACTCCTTTCAGATATTTTTCGCCAATTTCATCAATATCCTTCTCGTTTTGAGAAGACAGGATAATTTCCTGAATACCAGCTCGTTTTGCCGCCAATATTTTTTCTTTGATTCCTCCTACAGGCAACACTTTTCCACGCAAAGTAATTTCGCCCGTCATAGCAATACGATTCCTGACTTTACGGCGGGTCAGTGCGCTCACAATTGATGTGGCCATAGTTATACCAGCCGATGGACCATCTTTTGGTATTGCGCCTTCGGGCACATGCAAATGAATGTTTGTATTGTCGAAATCGAATGAGTCCAGTCCAAATTGCACAGCATGCGACTTAACATATTCCAAGGCTATTGTTGCGGATTCCTTCATCACATTTCCAAGATTTCCCGTCAATGTTAAAGCCCCCTTGCCTTTGCTGTAGCTGGTTTCAATATACAGAATCTCGCCACCGACAGCAGTCCACGCCAAACCAGTAACCACACCTGCGAAATCATTTCCCTCGTAGATTTCGGAATAATAATCAGGTTTGCCCAAAATTTTCTTCACATCGTCGATTGAAACTTTTGGTGAGAATTCCTCGCCACGAACGATTTTCTGGGCATAGCCGCGAATAATCTCCGCAATCTTTTTATCAAGTCCACGGACACCCGACTCTCGGGTGTGGTTTATAATTATATATTCGATTGTTTTACTTGAAAAAGACAACGCATGTTCCTCCAATCCATTGTTTTTCAGTTGGTTTGGAATCAAATGCCGTTTTGCAATCTCAATTTTTTCTTCCGCAATATAGCCAGAAATATCAATCATTTCCATTCTGTCGCGAAGTGCTGGACTTATCGTGTCAATATTGTTTGCCGTAGCAATAAACATCACTTTAGACAAATCGAAATCCAACTCCAGATAGTTGTCATAGAACGTGCTATTTTGTTCTGGGTCAAGAACTTCGAGCAACGCTGATTCTGGGTCACCATGCACATCACGTCCAACTTTATCAATTTCATCAAGCACGAACACAGGATTTGACGTTTTTACCTTTTTCAAGTTTTGGATAATACGTCCCGGCATTGCGCCAATGTATGTTTTTCGGTGTCCACGAATCTCCGATTCGTCGTGCAGACCGCCCAACGACATACGGCAATATTTTCGGTTCAACGCTGCCGCAATCGACTTTCCCAACGAAGTTTTTCCAACACCCGGAGGACCATATAGGCACAAAATGGGTGATTTCATATCGTTTTTCAACTTCAAAACCGCCAAATGTTCCAATATACGTTTTTTAACCTTGTCGAGTCCATAATGGTCTCGGTTCAGAACCTTTTCGGCGTGCTTTAAATCAAAATTATCCTCGGAATATTCGTTCCAAGGCAAATCGAGCATTGTTTGCACATACGAATATTGCACAGGATAATCGGGAGAATGCACCCCAATTCTGTTCAATTTTGCAAGTTCCTTTTCAAAACGTTCCGCAATTTCAGCCGACCATTTCTTGCTTTTTGCCCGTTCGCGAAGTTTTTCAATTTCTTCGTCGATAGACTCTTCGCCCAATTCGCTCTGAATCTGTTTCATCTGCTGGTGCAGGAAGTAGTCACGTTGTTGCTGGTCAATATCCTGACGGGTTTTGTTTAAAATTTCATTCTTAATTTCAAGAATTTGCAGCTGTTGCGACAACAATTTCATCAACAACACCGCACGCGATTTTAAATCATCACTATCAAGTAACGCAATTTTCTTATCGACTGGCGCATCAACGTTCGACGACATAAAGTTCACGATAAACGTGGCGTTTGATATGTTTTTTATGGCAAACAGCGATTCCTTCGGCACTTGCGACGACATTTTCACAACCTTCAGCGACATTTCCTTTATATTTGAGATTATCGCCTCGAATTCCTTGTCACGTACGGGCTTGGTTTCCATCCGCCGTACCACACTACACATCATATATGGTTCAGTTTGAACCTGTTCCACTATAGCGATACGTGAAATGCCCTGTAAAATCACCATTGTGTTCCCATCAGGCATTTCAAGAATTTTAAGAATCTGCGCCACCGTTCCCACGTTGAACAAATCAGCCAATTCCGGAAACTCCACCTGTGGATTACGTTGTGTGGCGGTACCAATTATACGGTTATTCTTATTGTTGTCGCGAATTAAGCGAATGGATTTTTCTCTACCAACGGTAATTGGCATAACAACCCCTGGAAACAATATGGCATTTTTCAACGGGAGAATTGGCAACACATCGGGCACATCTATATCACGTGGCGGTTGCATATCTCCATCGGTCACTATAGGGATAATTTCAGCATTCTTTTCTATTGAGTCAAATAAAAAATCAGCAATCTCTTTATTATTTGAATTTGCCATATAAAATCAGTCAATTTGTCAGTAATACTATCTTTTTTTGTCGGGGATGCTATAAGTCAAACTATATGCCATCGTTTAAAAAACACGATTTGGGCGTGTCTCTTCAAAAATTTTAGTCAAAATGGCAGTTTCAACCTCATCAAACACTTTATGACGACGTGCATACACACGAGCCGCTGTTTCGCAGGCTTTTTCCAACCGATATTCCTCAATACCTTGCGAGCCGCCACGCGAAAACGACGGGATAAAATTCCGAGGAAATCCAGCGCCATAAATTGTGGCACATACACCCACCACGGTTGCCGTGTTGAACATTGTGTTTATTGCCGACTTGGAATGGTCGCCCATCATTAAACCGCAGAATTGCAGGCCAGAACGTTCAAATTTTCCAACCGCATAATTCCAAATTTTTATTTCAGAATAGTCGTTTTTCAAATTAGAGTTATTGGTGTCGGCTCCAAGATTGCACCATTCGCCAAGCACGGAATTTCCAAGATACCCATCATGCCCTTTGTTTGAATAGCCAATGATAACAGAATTTTGGACCTCACCGCCAACCTTCGAATATGGTCCAATGGTAGTTCCTTCGTATATTTTCGCCGACATTTTCACAATCGCATGCTCGTTCATTGCGAACGGTGCACGAATCGTGGCATTTTCCCAAATTTCGGCATCCTTACCGATATACACCTTGCCTTCGGAGGCATTGATTATTGCAAAATTCACCTTTGCACCTTCTTCAACAAACACATTTTCAGGACAAAGCACCCGGTTGGTTTCGTTCAGTTTCTGCGAAGTTCTTCCCGCTGTAACCAATTCAAAATCAGCATTTATTTCATCTGGATTGAATTGAAAGATATTCCAAATGTGTTCCAAATGCTTGCATTCGCCCGAAAACGGGATTTTCGTCATTTGTTCCAATTCATTTTCGTTTTCCAAATGTGCGGCACGAGCAGCAATCCACGTTGTATTTGATTGCAGCACAGTGTTTTGCGGTAAATGTTCAACTGCGGAAACCATTTCTTCAGTAGGAAACACCGAACTATTGATATAAATATTGTCTTCTGTTTTGTGTAACGGATATTTAACTTGCAGATAATCAGCAGTTTTAAACGAACAGTTCGTATGCAAACGACGATTCCATTTTTCCGTTATTGTAACAATTCCGCATCGGATTTCGGAAACAGGACGCGTGAACGTAAACGGCTTCAAGGCCTCGCGAACAATAGTATCAAAAAGAATATAGTTTTTCATTGTGCTTCAATTTGAGCGTCAAAAATACATAATTTTACATAGTTACGCGTTAAAAAGCAGAGATTTCATCATTCTTACCACAATAATATCTTTTATTCCTATTTTTTAAATCCCATTTCTCAATTCGTATTGCTTATTTTCTATCTTTGCCGAAAACAAGTGGAATTATGAATAAAACGGTTCACACTCTTGACTTCGAAAAAATACTTCGCATTCTTAAAGAAACCGAAGATAAATATGTGTTTGAAAAAGTTAATCTGATTCCGAAGGAAGACGATTTGCTTGACAAACTGCAACGCTACGTAAACTACGGACAGGTCAACCGCAAAGCCGTTTTGGGAATCGACATCTACAAATATTCTTCGTACGAGGAATTTGCCCAGACGCTGGTTCCGTGCATGTTCAAACTGTTGTTCCGCGAAACAATAGACATGTGTTTCAAAAACCACGCATTTTTATTTCAGAAATACACCAAGGCGGAATTCGAGGAAAATTTCATCAGTACCGGCGACGGCGGATATGTAATGTTCGACAATCCGTTGCACGCCCTCCTGTTTGCCTGCAACTTCGCAATCGTGCTGCGTACATACAACTCGTTCCACTTGTATCCGAAACTGCGGAAAATCGTGGGCGGAGCAAGCATCCGTTACGCAATCACATACGATAAGTTGTATTATTTCGACAAAAGCCACTACGGACGGGCAATTATCAACAATGCCCGTATTTTGAGCAAAGACACGCTCAACCGTTGCATTATCGACCAAAACGTGTATGATTGGTTCACGCTGAATATCGACGGTATGGAAAATCTTCAGCTTATCACCATTGACGACATTGCAAATATCTACGAAATCCAAGGTAGTTACGACACTCAAGTTCTTGACGAACACGAGGATGCGATTTTCGGACACAACGTTTCGCGAACCACGGGAATCATCAATTCCGATGTGCTGAAAATTGGCGAAATCCATTCAAAGGAAACCAGCCTCAGCGTGTATAACATCCACCTCCAAATTGTGAGCCGATGGAAACGAAGCGACACGGAACGAACAATTACCGTTAGTCTTGGAAATTTGAACACATCATCTTTAGTATAATATATGGAAACAGTTTTAAGCGGCATTCGCCCGACAGGAAATCTACATTTAGGAAATTATTTTGGTGCGCTGAAGAATTTCATCACCATGCAGAATGAATATAATTGCTACTTCTTTATAGCTGATTTACACTCACTTACAACGCATCCAACTCCAGAAAACATTCAAGGCAACGTGCGTCAGATTCTTGCTGAATATTTAGCGGCAGGACTTGACCCCGAAAAGGCTACTATCTACGTTCAAAGCGATGTAAAAGAAGTAATTGAGCTGTATTTATATTTGAATATGAACGCCTACCTCGGCGAATTGGAACGATGCACATCATTTAAGGACAAAATCCGCCAACAGCCACAAAACGTGAACGCAGGGTTATTGACGTACCCAACATTGATGGCTGCCGACATTCTTATTCACCGTGCCGCGAAAGTTCCCGTAGGGAAAGACCAAGAACAACATTTGGAAATGACGAGAACATTTGCCCTGCGATTCAACAGAATGTATAAAGTTGATTATTTCCCTGAACCACAAGCATTTAATTTCGGTAAAAATTTGGTAAAAATTCCGGGACTGAACGGAAACGGAAAAATGGGAAAATCCGAAGGCGAAGGAAACGCTATTTATTTGGCTGATTCGCCAGAAGCAATCCGCAAAAAAGTAATGAAGGCAAAAACCGATTCGGGACCAACCGAACCAAACCAAAAGAAGCCTGAAGAAATCGAGAACTTATTCCACTTGATGCGCGCCGTGTCAAAACCCGAAACAGTGCAATATTTCGACGATTTGTATAATTCTTGCCAAATTCGCTACGGCGACATGAAAAAGCAATTGGCTGAAGATATGATTCAGTTCGTGGCTCCGTTCAGCGAAAAAATAAAAGCTTATGTTTCCGACAAGGATTATTTGGACAAGGTTGCGAAACTTGGCGCCGACAAAGCCCGCGAAAGTGCACAAAAAACCATCCGCGATGTTCGCGAAATAATTGGTTTTAAGAGATTTTAATTTTGAATATAGGCTTTTACTATTTCAATTTCTCTTCAAGAAACTGAAACATGTTTCGCATTAAATATATCCGCGAACGATGTCCAGCCAAATTGTGGGTGTCGTCGGGAAAGACAAACGTGCGTATATCTTTCTCATTATCAATGCAATTTCTGATTATCGCCATTGAATTTTGTATGCGTACATTGTCGTCGGCTGTGCCGTATGCTAAAAATATGCTCGCCTGAATATCGGGAAGATATTTCAACACACTCGTGTTGTCGTAGCCCTCGGCATTTTCGGCAGGGAATCCCATATATTTCTCGGAATAAATATTGTCGTACAAACGCCAGTCGGCAACGGGTGCAATGGAAACCACCGCCTTGTAGTCGTCGGGATATTTTGCGGCGGTGAGCAACGAAAGATAGCCGCCAAAACTCCAGCCCTCAATCGCCATTCGCGAGCCGTCAACAAACGGTTGCTTTTTCAGATATTCGGCAACGGCGTGCATATCGTAACTTTCCGACTCGCCCAAATTGCCATACGTCCATTTATAAAGCCCTAATCCATCGGAACTGCGGGTATCGACCACCACAACCACATAGCCCTGTTGCACAAGATACTGATACCAAAACGTTTCATAATTATAGGCATCAACCGCCAATTGCCCTGTTGGACCGCCGTATGTGGTAACATACACAGGATATTTCTTCTTTTTCTTTACTTGTGGTTTTAGTATATAGGCATTCAAAGAATCTTTTCCCGAGGGAATTGTAATCCACTCAATGGGAGCAAGTTCCATATCATCATAGTAAACGTAACCCAACGAGTGTATTTCGTATTTTATCCATTGAGGAATCAATTTCTCGAAGCCTGCGATTTCTTCGTCTTCGTAGTGCTTGATGCCGTGATTCCGCAATTCCACCGATATGGTATATTCCGAATTTCTCGCAACATTTATTTCGCTGTGGTGCAACAACATATACTTTCCGTCATCGGAAAATTTTGCCTCGTTCCAACCAGTATCTTCCGATAATTTAAAAATTTGTTCTGTATAGATATTCTTTGCAAGGACTTGACGGTCGCGGGGTGTTTTCCCAAATTTCTGATAACGGACAGTGGAATCAGACGGAAAATAGCCGTAACATTCTGTTACAAAGTCGTCTAAATAAACAGTTGCTTCTGGAGCATCGTCGCAGTATATCAGAACAGAGTCTGATTTAGGACAACCATTGTCAAAATTTGGGCGAAACATTACTAACATCCGCCTTCCATCATACTCCCACAAGGCAATCAAATTATTGGAAGAATCGGGAATGGAAAATAATTTCGACGCATTTACAAAACTATCAGAAGTTTCATGAATGAAATATGCCTTGCCAGGTTTTTTCCCTATAAGAGGTACGCCAATTATGTTCTCATGATCTTGTGCCCTATTGATTTTTGAAATAGCTAATTCATTGTCATTCAACCACGTAACTGCAGGAATATAATACTCGTCATTTCCCCCTTCTGAAAATGATGCGACAGACACAATTTCTTTATCAAGCGATTCCAAATTGTCAGTTTCAAGAAAATACACCCAACAACTCGGCGTACAATTTGCCTGTCCGGCAAAACTGTATTTTTCAATCGAGGAATATGCCGACGCCTTTTCGGGCTGATAGCTTGTTATGGTGTCACCTTCAAAAACTTCTTTCTCAAACCAACTTTCCGAATCCGTTGGAATGCTGTCGTAATGCTGAATTGGCTGATTTTTGATTGACGATTCGTCAAAGCTCAGGAAGCAAATTTTCTTTGAGTCGGGCGACCACCAATACGCCGCCGACATATCAAATTCCTCTTCATAGACCAAATTTGGCGAACCATTCCTGACTTTCCCCTCTTCGCCGTCTTCGGTTATTTTTTGGAACGTTCCGTCAAATGTGGTGATACACAAGTCGTTATTATATACAAAACAGAGTTTCTCTCCATCGGGCGAAAACACTGGATTAAGAATTTGAATGTTTTCGTCGGGGAACAACGGCTTAGGCAGTGTGGAATCCGCATTTTCCGACATTTCGTAGTACATATACGAACCGATGGTGGAGTTTCGGCGAAACGATTTTTTATCCTCGCTGTACAATAGTTTCGTCCCCTGCTTGTTTGCAAGAATGTCGCTGTTTTTGGGGATATTTGGAATCGCCTTCACCGTCGAAACAGGAAATCGCAATTCCTCCGACTCAAACGGAATTGTGTATTCTCCGCAATAGATAGTGTTTCCGTAGATTTGGCATGCGTCGAAAAACGGATAGTGGTAATACGTGTAATTTTTGTAAATGTCGTCCAACGTGAATTGCTGTGCCATTGCCGAAACAGCCGTAAGCATCGCAAAAAACACTATGTAAAAACATCGTTTCATAATAGAATACAAAGTTAGCAAATTTTATATTTACTTTGCATGTACTTGAATAAAATAAAGAGCAACAATCACGACCGCAGGGAAAAAAATTTCTTTACTCCATCATCAATTTATCTTACCGCTCACAGCAAGAAGGATTCTCCTCAATTTATTCTGAAAATTCTTATATCTTTGCCTCAATTTAATTGCCATGTACGACGTATTAAACGACAGTGTCTTGCAGAAAATATCGGAAATAGCCGATTCCGAAGGCGTTCAAGCCTTTGTGATTGGTGGCTTTGTGCGTGATATTTTTCTTCGTCGCCCCAACAACGACATCGACATTGTGACGCTCGGCAACGGCATTGATTTGGCTGAAAAGACAGCCCACGCGATTTCACCCAAATTGAATGTTTCGGTTTTCAAAAATTTTGGCACGGCCATGTTCCGCTACAACGGAGTGGAATATGAATTTGTTGGCGCGCGGAAAGAATCGTATTCACACGATTCACGGAAACCGCACGTTGAAGCTGGCACCTTGCAGGAAGACCAGAACCGACGGGATTTTACAATCAATGCGTTGGCGTTATCGTTGAACAAAGATAACTTTGCCGAACTGCTCGACCCATTCAACGGTTTGCAGGATATGAACGATAAAATTATCCGCACGCCGCTTGACCCCGATGTGACATTTTCCGACGACCCGCTCCGAATGATGCGTGCCGTAAGATTTGCCACGCAGCTGGATTTTAGTATTGAAGAACGCACATTCGAAGGCATTCAACGGATGCGTGAACGAATTTCCATTGTTTCTATGGAGCGGATAATGGACGAATTCAATAAAATAATGCTGACGGAAACGCCGTCGAAAGGAATTTTATTGCTTGACAAGACTGGTCTGCTCGAATTGATAATTCCTGAACTAATGCGTCTGAAAGGCGTGGAAATAGTGAACGGCATTGGTCACAAGGACAATTTTTTCCACACATTGGAAGTTCTCAACAATGTCGCCCATCGTTCCGACAATCTATGGCTTCGTTGGACAGCGTTGCTCCACGACATTGCCAAACCACGCACGAAAAAATTCGTGGAGGGCATTGGATGGACGTTCTACAGTCACGACATTGTGGGCGGAAGAATGGTGGTTGATATGTTTCGGAAGTTGAAATTGCCGATGAACGAGAAAATGAAGTATGTGCAAAAACTTGTTTCCCTGCATCTTCGTCCTATTGCATTGGTTGACGATGTTGTGAGCGATTCGGCAATTCGCCGTCTGTTGTTCGACGCTGGCGACGACATTGACGATTTAATGCTGCTGTGCGAAGCCGACATTACCTCGAAAAACGAAGTCAAAGTCAAAAAATACCTTGACAATTTCCAACTTGTGCGTGAAAAGTTGAAACAAGTTGAAGAAAAAGACGCGCTCCGCAACTGGCAACCGCCAATCACAGGAGAAGAAATCATTGAAACATTCCACATTCAACCTTCTAAGGAAGTGGGAATCATTAAATTGGCAATCCGCGAAGCAATTCTCGACGGTGTGATTGGCAACAACCATGACGAGGCCTATGCTTTTATGCTTGAAAAAGGTAAAGAATTAGGTTTGGTGAAATAAACAAAAACGCCGTACAGTCATTCCCATACGGCGGTTCTTCTGAAAAAAGTTTTATTATTTGTTTTCCAACAGATTTAATGCTTTGTCTATCTTATCCTGTGTGATTTCTATGTAACCAACTGGTTCGTTCTGTTTCTGACCATCAGTCAACACATATTTGAGGAATGCAATTACGACTGGGTCGGTTGGGACGCCTTTGGTTACAAGATACAAGTCGCGTGCTGGAGGCGAAGGATATTTGCCTTCGGCGATAGCTTTTGTCACGTTGTCCTTCAAATCGTAGAATCGTTCATCGTCAGAAATTGAACCGTTTCCGTCAACATCGACAGGGAAAATCTGCAAATCAGCGTTCAATTTATGACTATCGTTATCGTAAGCGTAACCAATGTTGTTGAAACCGATTCCGTAAATATCTTTCTGAATAGCTGCGGCAAGTCCCGGGTCGCCAAACACGGCTGTTCCGCCCAAATCTTCCTGTTTTGCGCCGAACCAGTTCGCAAATGTTTCGGCAGCGCCACACGCATCGGAACGAGTGTAAATGTGAATTGGCGTTTGGTCGTTGGTTCCAAGCACATCGCCCCACGTTTTCACATTGCCGTCAATCCAAATTTTATGGGCAATTTCCTTAGTGATTCCGTGAGCAAGAATTTTGTCAAGAATCGGGTTATTCGCGTTGATTGTAGGCACAACGGCATCTTTGGCAGACGGAAATCCTACCGCACCTTTTTCTTGTTCCTGTGGATACACCTCGCGCGAAACCATACCGAAGTCAACCACGCCGGCAAGCACGTCGGTCATACCTTTTCCCGCACCACCAGCCGACACATCGACTTTCACATCGGGGTTCAATTTTTGGAACTCTTCAGCCCAAACCACTGCCAACGGATAGAGCGCGAACGCACCCGAAAGCGACAATTCGCCTTTCAACTTTCCGTCATTCTCAACTTTGTTGTTCGACGAACTTCCGCCGCACGAAACCAATGTTGCAGCTGCTACA
>DFGI01000035.1 GCA_002371705.1 Bacteroidales bacterium UBA3754 | reverse complement strand
GTTAGGAATTAGGAGTTAGGAGTTGGTGGCTGAGCTTGTCGAAGCCACGTTTGAAGTCAAAAAATATGAAGAAAAGTATTGTAAAAGAGCAGTTTGCACGTTTGTTGATGTATCTTTCGATAGTCATCGTATTGATTTTGGTTGCGAGCATTATTTGGACGATTTTCAGTCGTGGGGCGAAATGTCTTACGTGGGAAATGGTTACATCGTTGCCTGGCGGCGGATTTTACATTGGAAAAGAAGGGGGATTTTTGAACGCCATTGTCGGTTCTCTCTACATTGTGCTTGCATCTACGGCTATCGGGCTGATAATCAGTGTTCCTGTAGTCTTCTTTTTAAATGTGTATCTTAAAACAAAGTCAAAGTTGGCATACGTGGCAAGGTTGGCGTTCGACGTGCTATTTGGCATTCCGTCAATTGTTTACGGAGCGTTTGCCTTTACGCTGATGATATATTTCGGGCTCCGCACGTCGCTCTTGGGTGGTATTTTGGTGGAAACTTTGCTGATAATTCCTATTCTCATCCGTTCTATGGACGAGGTGGCGAAGAATTTTCCTCGCGAATTGCTCGAGGCATCGTATTCTTTGGGGGCAACTCGTTGGGAAACTATGGGCGTGGTAATGAGACAGATAGCGCCCGGAATCGCCACGGCCACATTGTTGTCGGTCGGTCGTTCCATTGGCGACGCGGCGGGTGTAATGTTCACCGCAGGTTTTTCCGACACGATTCCTACATCGCTCTCGCAGCAGGTTGCCACATTGCCGTTGTCAATCTTTTTCCAACTGAGCGCACCGCAGATTGAAGTGCAGAACCGAGCATACGCGGCGGCATTGGTGCTTACGATTATAGTTCTTATTATCAGTCTTTTAGGAAGATTTATTACAAACCGTTTTTCAAAACATAACTTACGATGAAACGTTTTCTTTTACGCAGATTTTTGGCGAACGACAGCAACGAACCGTTTGTTCCGAATGAGAAATTTCAGCATCCCGAAGTCGCTTCGGAGCTTGTGGTTGACCATTTCAATCTTTCGATTGATGGCTCGCCGATATTGAAAGACGTGTCGGTGACGATTCCTGCGAATAAAATCACGTGTATTATTGGACCGTCTGGCTGTGGAAAATCGACCTTGCTCAAAAGTTTGAACCGATTGTCGGATTCGATTGAGGGCGTAAAAACTTCGGGCGACATACGTCTTGGCGATACCAGCATTGTGAACTGCTCCGAGTCGGATTTGGTGGAATTGCGCCGTCGTATTGGGCTTGTTCCGCAACGACCTACGCCGCTTCCAATGTCTATTTTCGGCAACATTGCCTATGGATGCAAGATTCACGGCGTGGGTGGACGACGGCAGTTACGACGGATTGTCCGTCATTATTTGAAAGTTGTGGGTTTGTGGGACGAGGTGAAAGACCGTCTGCATAGTCCTGCGGTGAAGCTCTCCATTGGTCAGCAGCAGCGTCTGTGTCTTGCACGCAGTCTTGCCGTAGAGCCGGAGTTTATCCTTGCCGACGAGGCCACTTCGGCTCTCGACCCCGTTTCGAGCAAGATTGTGGAAGATTTGTTTGTGAAACTGAAAGAGCAGTATTCTATAGTAATGGTGACGCACACGCTCCGTCAGGCTTTGCGAATAGCCGATTATGTGATTTTTATTTATATGGGCGAGGTGATTGAAGTTGGCGACGCACAACAAGTTTTCAAAAATCCACAGCACGAACTCACGCAGAAATATCTGTCAGGAGCGATAAGTTAGAAAGGATGGCACAGCGTGCCGAAACCGCCTTTAATTGAGAATTGACGACTGTTTAGTAAGGACGTGGCACGCCGCGTCCTTGTCTTTTATACACAATTGCGGATGCATTCAAGGTGTCCCTACAAATATCCACATTTCCATCCGTAATTTTTTCCTTTTTTTTTCTTACTGCCCCCAATGCACGTCATTATCTCCATATGTAATTCACAATTTTAAAAATCGGGAATCTTGCGGAATACGGAATAAATACTATTTTTGGACAACCAATTTTAAAAGTAGTGATCTATGAATAATGAAATGGATTCAAGCCCAAAGAGCGAAATAATCTTGTATCAACCCAATGAAACGGTGTCGTTGGAGGTGCGGTTAGACGAGGAAACCGTATGGCTCTCTCAAGCCCAGATGGCAGAATTGTTTGGAAAAGACCAGTCTGTAATCGCCCGACATATTTCCAATGTCTTCAAAGAAGGGGAACAAGAGAAAGAAAGTAATATGCAAATTTTGCATAATACTCTTTCAAAGTACAAACCGACAACAGTTTATAGTTTAGATGTTATTATTTCGGTTGGATATCGCGTAAAGTCTCAACGAGGTGTGCTGTTTCGCAAATGGGCTAATTCTGTGCTTAGAGAATATTTGTTGCGAGGATATGCCGTTAACCATAGGTTTGAACGTATTGAACAAAATATGCAAGAACATTTTCAAAAATATGACGACATTCTCCAAGATCATCAAAACAAAATTGACTTCTTTGTCCGTACTTCATTGCCACCAGTGGAGGGACTGATGCACGAAGGACAGATTTTCGACGCCCGTGCCTGTGTGGAGAATCTTATAAAACAGGCAAAGCGGGAAGTTATAATGATTGATGGCTACGTTGACGCTGCAACCTTCGAAATTCTTGATGTTCGGCAGAAAGGCGTTTCTGCAACGATTTATACGGAACGGATTGGAGAATCATTGTTGAGAATCAAGGAATTGCACGATTCGCAATATACCGACAAAACAATAGAATTGAAAAAATATGCCGAGAACTTTCACGACCGTTTTCTCATAATTGACGATGTGGTCTATCATTTCGGAGCAAGTTTCAAAGATTTGGGCAACCGTCTGTTCGCATTCAACAAAATGGGATTGGATAAGAATCTGATTCTTTCGGCTGTGAAAGGTGATTTTGAGAAACCGTAGGTGTTTTGGTATGATAATATACACAATAAACCCATTAAAGCAGTAGGTTATTTCGAAAATAGTTTATCTTTGCACAAGAAAACAATGTCGTGTTGATGAAGAAGATAGGGTTAATCGGTGGTGTAGGACCTGTTTCCACGGTAAATTATTACTTGGAACTCAATCGGTTGTATCACAATGATTTCGGTGTGAATGAATATCCCGAGATTGTGATTGACAGTTTGAGTTTGAACAAGGTTACCACGGCGCTTGCCGATGAACGCTATGATATTGTGTGTGAAATACTTAAAAAGAGTGCGGACATATTGCGGAATGCGGGGGCGGAATGTGTTGCAATTTGTTCAAATACGCCGCATATTGTTCTAAGTCAAATGGTTGATGAGTTGCCGTTGCCTATTGTGAGCATTGTTGATGCAAATGTGCAGGCAGTGAAAAACGGCGGCTACAAAAATGTGTTGGTATTAGGTACGCTTGCTACAATGCAAAGTGGTATGTATCAGTCAGTTCTTGCGGAAAATGGCATTTCGTCGGTTACGCCAAGTGCGGAAGACCAACAAACCATTGCCGACATTATTTTCCCAAATCTTGAAAACGGCATTGTTGACTCCGACGAACGGTTAAAAATCCTTGCTTTGGTTGAGAAATATATTGCGTATCAGTCAGTTGATGCGGTTTTGCTTGCCTGCACGGAACTTCCGCTCATCATAAAACCAACAGATTTGACTATCCCTGTGATTGATACGGCTTTGGTTCATGCAAAAGAAATTTATGAATTCGCTGTAAGACAATGATTTACGAGATACGAAGTTTGCCCAAACGGGGCGATGTGGTTTTAGTTGGTTTGTCGGGCGGCATAGATTCCACGCTGACTGCCGTGATGCTGAAAGAAGCTGGCTGCAAGGTCATAGGCGTTACTATGTCGTTGTGGGACAGCCGTTTCCCGAAAATCGACAGCAAAAAAGAATATTGTTTCGACGCAAACGAGTCGATGAGTATAGACGACTGTCGTGCGTTTTGCAAAAAGTATGATATTGAGTATCATGTAGTTGACTTGCACGAGGAATACCGAAAAAACGTGTTGGAGTACTTCAAGGCGGAGTATCGGGCGGGACGGACTCCGAATCCGTGTATTCGTTGTAATTCCACTATGAAATTCGGCACAATGCTGTCGAGTGTGGAAAAATTGGGCGTTGACTACGATTATTTTTGTACGGGACATTATGCGAAAATTGTAAAGCCGACCGAAGGTTTGTTCGGTACCGAAAACCGTCCGTATATGGTTGCAAGTGCGTCGGACGCTTCGAAAGATCAGTCGTATTTTTTGTATCGCTTACCCAGTTCCGTGTTGGAAAAAGTGCGTTTTCCGTTGGCGGATATTTCCAAGAAAGAAGTATTTGAATTTGCGAAAAAGAATAACTTGTTTTCGGAGAAATACGTTGAAAGTCAAGATTTTATAGATTCGCAATATTTTGAAATTCTGTTTGCCGACAAGCCGTTTGCCGAAGGCGACATTGTTGATTTGGACGGAAAAGTTTTGGGCCGTCATAAAGGAATTGAGCATTACACTATCGGGCAACGCAAAGGACTTGGCGTGGCACTTTCATATCCTGTGTATGTGCATTCCATTGACGCTGAACGGAATAGGGTGGTTTTGGCTCCGATTGAGGCGTTGCGTTCGTCAAGTTTTATAATCGACGACTGCATGTGGGCAGGCGGAGTGGAACCGCAGTCGGCTTTCGAAGCCCGTGTAAAAATTCGGCTTGCGGGAGGTTTGCATAATGCAAAAATCGAAAAAAATAAACCAGAATCTTTGCAATCAAACAAAAGCGAATCGTGGAGAATAACCTTCGATGAGCCGCAAACGGCCGTCACCCCCGGACAGTCGGCGGTGATATACGACGGCGACGTGATTGTGGGCGGAGGTGTGATTGCCAAGGTGGAAAATTGAAATTTACAGAAAAATATGTTGATACACGAAATTCAAGCGGAAATACGACGGCTCAAGCGTGAAAAGGGTATTTGCATTTTGGCACACGCATATCAGAGTCACGACATCTGGGAAGTGGCCGATTATGTGGGCGATTCGTTCGGGTTGAGTCAAAAGGCGGCTGAATCCGATGCTGATACGGTTTTAATGTGCGGCGTGCGGTTTATGGCTGAAACGGTGAAGATTTTGTCGCCGCAAAAACGCGTGATTTTGGCGAATGGTGAGGCGGGCTGCCCTATGGCGGAACAAATTTCGGTGGATTTGTTGCGGAGTTTAAAAGAAAAATACCCCGACCATACGGTGGTTTCGTACATCAATACAACGACACAATTAAAAACATTGACCGACGTATGCGTCACTTCGTCGTCGGCAGTGAAGATTGTGAAAAACGTACAAAACGACAAGATTCTGTTCATACCAGATTGTAACTTAGGCAGTTGGGTACAAAAACAAATACCCGAAAAACAATTCCAGTTTGTTCCCGGCGGTTGTCCCACCCATTTGCTGATTACGCCGAAAAATGTTGAACAGGCACGCCAGAAGCTCCCAAACGCATTGGTGCTTGTTCATCCCGAATGTGCCGAAAAAGTTGTGGAACTTGCTGATTATGTGGGTAGTACCACACAAATAATGGATTTTGCAAAACAAAGTCAGGCAACGGAATTTATCATAGGTACGGAAAACAGCATTGTGCAGCATTTGCAGATTGATTGTCCCGAAAAGCGTTTTTACGCATTGTCGAAAAATTGTGTCTGCCATAATATGAAAATGACCACGTTAGGCGATGTGTATGAATGTGTAAGAGGTATCGGTGGCGAAGAAATCACGCTCGATGCTGATACGCTTCGCAATGCCAGACGTAGTATTGACGAAATGCTCTGGTTGGAAAAGAATTGAGCGGATAGCCAACAAAAGAAGGGGGCACGCAAGTTCGCGGCATTGCACAATTCATATTTTATGAATTCGGCATATTAATTCATTTTGGTTTATGCAAAAGTAAAGTGTTTCAGAAATTTTTTATATTTGGAGAATAAATTTGTGAGATTATGAGCGAACAGGAGTTAAATTCATACCGGCTGACAAGTTTGGAAGAACCAACCGATGAAATGTTGGCTCAGATTATGCACGAGGCAGCCGAAGATGCAAAGCAGAAATCCGAAGAAGCACACAAACGATTCTTTGCTGAATTGTATGAAATGGCAAAACAAGTAACCGCAAAAAAATGACGGAACACAAACCAATATTGATTGTGATTGCAGGTCCGAACGGTTCTGGAAAAACCACCATAACTTCAAAAATATTGAAGCACGAATGGTTGGAGGATGCCGTTTACATAAATCCCGACACGATTGCACAGGAAAAGTTCGGTGATTGGAATTCCCCCGAAGCAATTCTACAATCAATTCAATATTGCGAAAACTTGCGAAACACATGCTTGAAAAACAAACAAAGTCTGATTTTTGAAACGGTGCTTTCTTCCGAAAACAAAGTGGATTTCATTCAAAAGGCGATAGATGCGGGATATTTTGTGAGATTGTTTTTTGTCTGCACCAATTCTCCTGCGATAAACGCCTCACGAATCGCAAACAGAGTTATTGAAGGCGGACACGATGTACCAATTTCAAAGATAATTTCACGATTTCAAAAATCAATAACAAACTGTTTGAAATTGCGTGATTCAGTTGACAGACTGTATGTTTACGATAATTCTGTTGAAAACGAGGATGCCACTTTGTTGTTCCGTTTTGCGAATGGAAATTTAATGAAAAAATATATCACGGAAGTTCCCCAGTGGGCAGTTCCGCTTTTGTTGAATTCTTAATCTTTTTGCCTATGAAGCAGTAGAAATAGTAAGCACAATATAATTGAAGCGTTTTTAGCTAACTTGGGTTTCTTGAAAACTGGACATTTTTTTGAAAACCGACCAAGTTTTAAGCGGAAGCGTTCACGCATGCGTGGACTTTATTCGTTTTTTGGTTGGTTAAGGTAGTCCAGAAATCCTCAAGAAACTCAAAGAACAAAATATAAGTACCACGCTTTTTTTATGTGCATAATTTAAAACATTGGTACTTGCGGAGAACCAATAGCCGATAGAAGTGGAGGAAAATTTAAAAGTGTAAATGTATGCAAAATGAAATAAATCATGCACCTACTAATTTAAAGCATCAACCAATAGTGGAAGTTGCAAACTATAATGAAATTGATGCACAATATGCACCAGAAAGCGATGCCGTTGCTTTATCCATAGGTAAAGCACAATATAATCAAAATGATATATCCTTAAAGGTTTGGAGATACACAGAAAATGGGTATAGTAGGCAAAGCGAAGAACTTCCTCTTCATAGATGTTTGGATCTTTCGATTTTATTGGTCGGTTCGTTATTATACAACCCTAAATCAAATCGTTCTGTTACAAGTTTAAGAGAAACCGAAGTGGAAAATCAAAGTGTTCAAGACATAAAAAGATACTATAATAATAACATATCCTTTCTTGAACCAAGATTAAAAGAACTAAGAGAAAAAATAAATGAATTTTTGCAGTCAAACAATAAAAAATGAAAGTCATGAAAAAGATATTTTTATATTTAATGCTGTTGCTGGCAACAGACAGTTTATTTAGCCAATCAAATGAATTATGTATTTTACAAAATCCCAATACTAATAACGTAGAAATTAGAGCGCTATCAGGTTTTGTTGAGCAACCGACGGTTGGGCAATCATTTACAATGGGAGGCCCTAGATCACCTCATGGTAGTTTCTATACATATGATAGAGGTGCTCAAACAATATCACAATTGAAAGAAACAGGGGCGGCAAATGTTCTTTTCTTCTTATATGATAAAACAATTGGTTCTGGAACTATAAGTAGTAATGATATAGTAAAAGCAACTGCGTCCGAAACTATTTTTAATGATGCAACAACCAGTATTGAAATCAGCGTAGGTGATGTTTTCTCTGTGTGTAATGCGACATTAGGTTTTTACGCTAGGTTTAAACTACAATCGTACGATACGGAAAGCGATGATTATACCTTTGAAATAGTTTCTTCTTTAATTCCTATAAAAATCTATTATGATGATAACTGTGTTATTCCAGAGACCGTATATTACAATAATGAAAGATATATAATAACAGAAATCGCTAAAAATGCTTTTGCTGGTTGCACAAATCTTACTTCCGTTACAATTCCAAGTACTGTTACCAAAGTTGGAGAAAAGGCCTTCTCGGGCTGTACCAAACTTACAAAAGTAACTTGTTTGTCAACTACGCCTCCCGAAGCATATTCTAATTCATTTGTGAACTACAATGGCTATCTCTACATCCCTTGTGATAACAAAGACGATTACGAAATAGATGTTTGTTGGGGATCATTCAAACACATAGAATGTATAGGTTCAGAAACTGTAGAATTAACAAAAGACGAGGTTGCTGTGGCTCCCGAGAAGAACGAGGCGGTGTTCTCAATGCCTAAAAACGAGAATGCAAATTCCTACACGCTTACAATTTCCAACAATGGCGTAACGTTCTGCACCCTCACGTTCAACGCACAGGGGCAGTTGGCAAACATAGATTTCTCTACAAACAAGAGCTACGAGTTAAAATCGGGCGTTGAGGCGTTCCAATTCACGGTAACGGGTCTTTCTACGGCAGAAGACTACGGCTATTCTTTCAAGGCATTGGCATCAAACAAATCCGTGCTTAAAGAATACACTGGCACGTTCACAACCAAAAACGAAGACGGCACAGGTGGTAGCGTTCAAGGTGGCGGAGAAGGCACGTTGGCTGTAGAGGCAGTTTCCAATAGTACGGCTGTTACAGTCGTAAACGCTCAAATCCTTGTAAATGGCGAAGCACCAGCATTCGTGGTAACCGTTTCTGGTCAGAAAATCGCAAATGCAAACCTTAAGGCAGGGGTGTATTTTGTGGTGGTAGATGGAAATAGTGTGGGTGTTGTCGTACGGTAAAGAGATCTCTTACTTCGCTTCGCTCCGTTCGAGATGACGGGGCTTAGAGGGGATTAAAGGAAAGAAAGGGAAAAATTGCAGTGCAATTTTTCCCTTTCCTTTTTTCTCTTGCCCAAAAGCGCGTCTTTTTCGAGCGAAGCGAGAAATCTGTTTTTATATTTCTCAAATTTAAAAATCAGGAATCTTGCGGAATACGGAATAAATACTATCTTTGGGCAACCAATTTACAAAGAGTAGTAATCTATGAAAAATGAAATGGTATCAAGCCCAAAGAGCGAAATAATCTTGTATCAACCTAACGAAACGGTTTCGTTGGAGGTTCGAATGGAAAGCGAAACTGTATGGTTGAATCGTAACCAAATTGCTATGTTGTTTGGTCGTGATGTAAAAACCATAGGGAAACACATTAATAATGCCCTACGTGAAGAGTTGCAAAACATGGCAACTGTCGCAAATTTTGCGACAGTTCAAAACGAAGGCGGACGTACTCATAACCCGAATTTTAAAGTGGTGGAATTTGACCACTTTAAAATGCAGGCTGGATTACCTAATTTTGTATTAAGTGCTTCGGAATGGATAGAAAAATCACTACGCATAAAATCGTATTTTTTACATAAACCCACCGATTAGGTAGGTTATTTTCAAAATATCTGTACATTTGCAATAGAAATTTTTGGAAATATGAAAACGCATTTACAAGAACTTGAGGCAGAGTCGATTTACATTCTTCGCGAGGTGGCGGCGCAGTTCCAACGCCCTGCAATCTTGTTTTCGGGGGGAAAGGACTCGATTGTGGTTACTCATTTGGCTTACAAGGCATTTTATCCTGCAAAGTTGCCGTTCCCGCTCGTGCATATTGATACGGGACATAATTTTCAGGAAACGCTCGATTATCGTGACGCATTGGTCAAAAAACTTGGTGCTGAACTGATTGTAGGTTCGGTGCAGGAATCAATCGACACGGGCAGGGTGAAGGAGGAAACTGGCTACAATGCGAGTCGTAACGCGTTGCAAACCACCACATTGCTTGATACTATAGAAAAATACAAGTTCGATGCCTGCATTGGCGGCGCACGCCGAGACGAGGAAAAAGCCCGTGCCAAGGAACGTATTTTCTCGCACCGTGACGATTTCGGACAATGGAATCCTAAGAATCAGCGTCCAGAATTGTGGAACATATTCAACGGACGCAAAAATATGGGCGAACATTTCCGCGTGTTCCCCATCAGCAACTGGACCGAAATGGACGTGTGGCAGTATATTTTACAGGAAAAGATAGAATTGCCGTCGTTGTACTATACGCACAAACGAAAGGTTTTCCAACGTGACGGACAGTGGCTCGCAGCCGAAGACTGCATCAAACGGAAACCCGACGAGGTTGTGGTTGAAAAAGAAGTCCGTTGCCGCACGATTGGCGATATCACGTGTACGGGGCTGACGCTTTCCACGGCTCATTCTCTCGAAGATATTGTTGCCGAAATTGCCGCCACACGCGTCACCGAGCGTGGTGGTCGTGCCGACGACAAACGGAGCGAAACGGCAATGGAGGATAGAAAAAAATTAGGTTATTTTTAGTAGAGACGCGATTAATCGCGTCTCTACAATTAAATGTAGAAAAAAATACGAAAAATGAACAACGGATATTTGGATATGCAGCTGCTCCGTTTTACAACGGCAGGCAGTGTTGACGATGGTAAAAGCACGTTGATTGGGCGTTTGCTCTACGACAGCAAGTCGATTTTCGAGGACCAGATGGAAGCAGTTGAAACTGCCTCGAAAAGTCGTGGAAACGAGGAAGTTAACCTTGCATTGCTCACCGACGGACTCCGTGCCGAACGTGAGCAGGGAATCACCATCGATGTGGCGTACCGCTATTTTGCCACGCCAAAGCGTAAATTCATCATTGCCGACACGCCGGGACATATTGAATATACCAGAAATATGGTTACCGGAGCATCCACGGCCGATTTGGCGGTGATTCTGGTCGATGCCCGCCACGGCATTATGGAGCAGACTATCCGTCACTCGTATGTGGCTGCGTTGCTGGCTATCAAACAGATAGTGGTGTGCGTGAACAAAATGGATTTGGTTGATTTTTCGCAAGAAATTTTTGATAAGATTGTGGACGACTACAAGCAGATGTCGGCTCATTTACCCATTGGCAAGGTCGATTTTATTCCGATTTCTGCAAAGATGGGCGACAACGTGGTGAACCAGTCGGAAAATATGTCGTGGTATAAGGGAAAACCACTTCTTGAATTTTTGGAAACAGTTGACCTTCAACTTGATACGGAAAATAAATATAGAATGGCGGTGCAATATGTCATTCGACCAATATCAGATAAATTTGCTGATTTTAGAGGATACGCAGGTCGTGTTGCGAGTGGAAAAATCACTGTGGGAGAGAAGATTTCTGTTTTGCCGTCGGGACAGAAATCCGAAGTCGCTTCCTTATGGTTGGCCGACAAGGAGTTGACCGAAGCGTCGGCTGGCGATTCTGTTACCATTTGTTTGAAAGACGACATTGACATCAGCCGCGGTGATGTGCTTTGTACCGACAATGGACAAGTTCCCGAAGTCGGACAGGCAGTGTCGATGAACATTTGCTGGTTCCGCGAAACACCGTTGCAATTGGGCAAACGCTACATCATCCGTCATGCGACACAGGAAGTGGTTGGAATGTTTAAGGCAATCGACTACAAAATCGATATCAATTCACAAGATAAGATAACTGGCGTCAATCAGTTGACAATGAATGATATAGCATACGTGCAACTGAAAACTGCCAGCCCGCTGGTTTTCGAACCATATCATACCAATAAGGTTATGGGCAGCGTGATAGTTGTTGACCCCGACACGAACGACACGTTGGGAGCGGGAATGATTGAGTAATTGAGAATTGACAATTGATAATTATGGATATTGAGGCACTTAACAAACAGTTTGAAAATTCATCGGCAGAAGAGGTCTTGGCATTTTTTCTTAATGAATACAAAGGCGCAATTGCCCTTTCATCAAGTTTGAGTTACGAAGACCAAGTGTTGACCGATATGATTTGTGGAATCGACAAAACCACACGGATTTTCACGCTCGATACGGGTCGTTGTTTTCCCGAGACGTATTCACTCATTGAACGCACCAACGAACGATATGGCATAAAGTTGGAAGTCTATTTTCCTGATTATCGGAATGTTCAAAAGATGGTTGCCGAACACGGCGTAAATTTGTTTTACGGCAGTGTGGAATTGCGTCATTTATGTTGTAATGTGCGTAAGATTGAGCCGTTGCAACGTGCCTTGAAAGACCTGAAAGTATGGATTTGCGGTCTTCGCCGTGAGCAGAGCATTACGCGAAAGGATATGCAGCTTGTGGAGTGGGATGCAAACAACAGCCTTGTGAAGCTTAATCCGCTTATTCACTGGACCGAAGACGAAGTGAAGGCGTATGTGAAACAGCACAGCGTGCCGTATAACAAGTTGCACGACAAAGGATTTCCGTCAATTGGCTGCCAGCCATGCACCCGTGCCGTGGAACCGGGCGAAGACATTCGTTCGGGCCGTTGGTGGTGGGAAAACCCCGAACACAGAGAGTGCGGGTTGCATAGAAGATAGCAGCCAAAGAAATATTTTATTTCCCCGATTTTCGTCTGTTACATTCTTTGCAGAGCATTTGACAGTTGTCGGCAACGGTGCGACCGCCCTCGTGCCATGGCGTAATGTGGTCGGCTTCCATTTGTTCTATTTCAAAGTGCTTGCCGCACATTTTGCAAATACCGTTCTGTTTTTCATAAACCTCACGTTTCATATTGTCGTCGAATGCACGGATATTTAAGTGCCGTTCATCGTCGTCGAGAACATAGGCGTAAATGCCTGATTTCTTTTGCACATCAGAATCTAACATTAATTGTTTTATCCTGTTTT
>DFGI01000092.1 GCA_002371705.1 Bacteroidales bacterium UBA3754 | reverse complement strand
GAAATGGTACGATGAATTGAATGTATTGTTATCTGATGCTCCAATTCCAGATGTTCAGACTGCTGGTAGTACAACATATTATGTGACACAAACAGTTGACGACTGCGAAAGTGAACCAGCCGAAATTGCTGTGACGGTAGGCTCGTTGCCAACACCTACAGTTGTTTCTCCTGTAGAATTGTGTTTTGGTGACGATGCCGCTCCATTGACAGCCGATGCCGATGGCACATTGCAATGGTACACGGTGGCAACCGATGGAACAGCTTCAACAACAGCGCCAACGCCAAGTTCTACCGCAACAGAAGATACATATTATTATGTGTCTCAATTGTCTGGCTCGTGCGAAAGTGACCGCGCAGCTATTACAGTTGTGGTGAAACCAAAACCAATTGCAACTATCTCAGCATCAAGCGAATCATACTGTGGTGAAACTTCTACGGTAAACCTTTCTCTCGAAATGGACGATGCAACCTTGGATATGACAGGTGCAGAATATGCATGGAACGTAGGCTCTGGTGTGGTCTCAACTGATGAAACGTTGAATTCTGCCGAAGCTGGCACGTATGTGTGCGAAATTACGTTGGATGGTTGTAGCTATACAACCGAGGAAGTCACTGTGACTCAGAATGATAATCCTACTTATACCATTACTGGTGGCGGAAGTTATTGTCCTGAATCAACCGAAAAAACGCCTGTGGTTATTACGTTTACCGCGGGTACGGCTCCATTCACATTTACCGATAATGTTTTGGGCGAAGTAACCAGTGATTCGGATGTTTATACTATCGAAAATCCTGTGGGGGGTGTGTATAAATTGTTGTCGTTGAAAGATGATAATGGTTGTGAGATGGTTGGAGCTGCCGCTGAAGTTGAAGTTATTGATTTACCATCGCCAACATTGTCTATAGCACCGATTACGGCAATTTGTTTGGGTACGGCAAGTGTTGATGTAAGTGATAATGTGACTTCATCGGTAACATCGTTTTCATATCAAACAGATAAGGGCACAGTGTCAAATTCTGGTGTACTGACTGGCATGGCTGACGTTGGTGACTATGTCGTTTCGGTAACGGCAACTGGTGCCGATGCACCGTATTGTACAACAACGGAAACTGTTACCGTGACGGTGCTGCCATTGCCTACAATTACCATGCAGGACACCTATAGTGTTTGCTCCGCTTCGGATTTGACACTGGCGCCAGAAGTTGATGTTGAAACATACACATCGGTGTGGGAAGGCTCTGGTGCTGCACATTTGAATAGTGTTCAGTTCAATAGTCCAATATTTAATACGACAGAAACAGCAACAAAAACATACGAATTGACTATTACTGTAACAGATGGACATTCTTGTAGCTCGCAAAAGGGAACTAGTGTAACGGTGTATCCGTTGCCAACAGCAGATTTGAGCGCGACTCAAAATTTTGTGTGTCAAGATGGTGAATTGCCAATCACGGCAACAGTGAGCGGCGATGGCACAGGTCTTGGTAATTGGGATAAAGTGCAGATGGAGTCTCTTACAACGGCGAAGTTGATTGGTTCTGACAATCAACCGGGTGAAGTTACTGTGACATACGTTTATACAGATGAACATTCGTGTGTATCAAAACCAGCCGAGTTAAAAGTTACGGTGGTTGAAACTCCAACAACACCAAATCTTCCTGCCATTTCACAATGTTTGAATGGCGACGAAAAACAATTGGTTGCAACAGGTATTGCTGAACCTCGTTGGTACGATGCTGATAAAAATGCGCTTGGTGAAGCTCCAACACCAAAAACAAATAAGGAAGGTACTGTAACCTATTATGTAAGTCAGGTGGTTGATGGTTGCGAAAGTGCTTTACAGGAATTAACCGTAACTACATTGAATGAATTGGAGGCTACTATTGTTCTGTCAAACGACGGACAAACTTGTGAGGGTACTGCTGTTGATGTATCATTGGCACAAACATTCTCATCGCAAGTTTGGTCTGGGTCTGCGGCAAGCAGTTTGAGTTCCACTACAATGGCAAATCCTACATTCCTTAGTACAGCCGCTGTTGACACATATACGTTGGATGTCGAAGTAACTGATGCGGCAGGCTGTAAAGGCCACGCTTCCGCTTCGATTGTGGTAAATCCTGTTCCTGTGGTTTCGTTATCAACAACGAAAGCTGATAATTGTGTTTCGTTATCTGATGCGCAAATTATTACAGCAACGGTTACTCCAAGTGATTTGGATGGAACATATACGTGGACAAACGTCACAAATGAATCGAAATTATCGGCTGAGTTTGTGCCAAACACTCATACAGCTGGTGATTACGAAGTGACCTACCAGTTTACAAGTGATGCAAATTGTGCGTCGAATGTTGCTGTACAAAAAATGACGGTAAATCCGTTGCCTGTTGTTACGCTAACGCCAAGTAAAACAGCAATTTGTGAGTCTGGCGAAAATAGTGCGGATATTACAATGTCTGTTACTCCCTCCAATAATGGTGTGGTATATGTGATTTCCGATAATGCTACTATTGCCGATGATGGAACGTTTTCGGCATCGAATAATGCTGTTGGAACATACACAGTTAAAGCTGTTTATACTGATGAAAATGGTTGTGTCGGTGAATCCGATGAAAAACAAGTGACAATAAATCCGTTGCCAGAAGTTTCGTTTGTTGATGCGCCAGCAACAGCTTGTTACAATGCTACAAACGTTACGTTGAATGTTTCTCCTGCCACCTCGGCAGCTTCTAAATTCAGTTTTGTGGGAACAAGCGCGGCTGAGTCTGCGGTGTTTAATCCATCAACATCGGCGGAAGGCGAGAATACTATAACGTATTCATTTACAGATGCAAATGGCTGTCAGCAATCAGCAACCCACACTATTGATGTGATTAAGGTGCTTGCTCCAACTATCGCTGCTCCAAATCCTCGTACCGTAACTATTGACAATGGCGTACCTTTGGATGTTAACACAATGGAGGCTATCCCGAATGTCGCAACCGATGAAATCATCTGGCAATTGGCATCTGGCGTTGTTCTTGGCTCTGGTGATGGTGTCGCTGGAACGCAATTCACTAGTCAGGCGTCTTCGGAAGGTATTTATACCTATTTTGCTAAAGAAGCTCGTATGATTGAAGGAAAGGCTTGCTATAGCGACAGCACTAAGGCTACATTGATTCTTTCCGATTGTAATGCGAAGTCGCCGATTGTTGAAAATAAAAACATTTGTGTTGGCGATGGCACTAATAACGAAATGACAGTGGAATTGACAGCTGCGTTTGCTGGTGCAACCGATGGTAAAAAGATTTCGTGGTTTGCTGATGGCGATGATATTGAAAATCAAACGCCAATGACCGATGGCGATGCAACAACAACGTGGTCGGCAACGGTTTCTACAGCTGATGCCACAACGTTCACATATTATGTGTCGGAATATTCTGAATCAAAAGATTGTTGGTCGTACCCAACGCCAGTAACGGTTACGGTGAATCCATTGCCAGTAATCGAAATTCTACCTCCTGATGGTTATCTTTGCTATGCCGATGGAACATATAGTGCAAAAGGTACAATAAATGGCGTTCCGTCAACTGCTGGAACATGGTCAGTCAAAGATGTTGATGGTGCAGATGAGGTTACGATTGATTCACGAACTGGTGTGATTGATGTTACATCGGCTGGTAAGGTTGATGGAACATATACAGTAATTTACTCATATACTGATGGCTTCCAATGTGCGAATTCGGCTGAACTTGAGGTGGCTGTTGAATATCCGAACATTCCTCTGTCGAATGGCTACCTTGGTCTTGTCTCAAAACCATTGCCAGTTTCGATTGCCGTTGATGAAAATTCATTGGAAACAGATGTTCTTGCAACTGATGTAAAATGGTATCAATCAATAACTTCACAAACCGAGGAAACAATAGGAACATCGTGGACCACAGGTGATGACCCTGCTGTTGAGCATGTTGTTACGTATTATTTGACTCAAACTGTTCATGGTTGTGAGAGTGAGAAAGGCACAGCGCTGGTACAGATTCTTGCGTGTCCATTTGTTAAACCTGTAATCGCAAATGTGAATGCCTGTGAAAATGATGTAACAGTACAAGAATTCGAGGCTCAATTGCCTGCAACCACTACTGTTCCTGCGCAATCGTGGATTTGGTACGATGCAGAAAAGAATGAGTTGTCATCAAACAATACGAATACATTCGCATCGAATGTTTCTACCGCAGTGAACGGCGCTACGCAAACAACCACATTCTACGTGGGTTATACTGCTACGGAACCAACAACACAGGAAACGTGCCCAAGTCCGTTGACCGAGGTTACGGTAACAGTGTTTGCATTGCCTGTGATTGAAATCAACGATCCTGCTAAATCATTGTGCTACTCCGACGGCGATGTGCAAATCACCGCACGTGTGAATGGAGCTGCTGCTTCGAACGGCGCGTGGACGGTGAAAAACGATGAGGCGGAAATTTCTGCGTATGGAATATTCAATACGAAACAAAAAGGAGCGGTTGATGGTTCATATACTGTAATTTATACATACACCGACCCAACAACAAATTGTGCGAACTCCGATGAGTTGATTGTAAATGTGGAATATCCAGAAGTCCCATCGGCTGACGATAAGAATCTTTTGAAGTCAGAAGATGATATTGTATTGAATGCACAAGGAATAGAAATCGCTGAAAATCATGTTGGTACGCCAAACTGGTATGTGTTGGGCGTTGTCGATTCCGATCATTCCGTTGATTGGAAAACGCCTGATGACCCGACAAAGGTTCATTCTTCTCAATATTATCTGTCGCAGACGGTGAACGGTTGCGAAAGTGAGAAATATCCTGTTACAGTGGCTGTTTCTAATTGTCCGTTCAGGGCACCTGTTGCTGAACAAGTGAATGCGTGTCAAAACGCTGCCACTGTTGACGACATAGTTGCCGCGTTGCCAGCATCCACATCGGTAGATGCCACTTCATGGATTTGGTACGACAGCGAAATGAATCAATTGACTGGCTCAGCCAACAATTATTCGTCGGACGTTTCGACTGCCGAGGCTGGCTCTACCAAATTCTATGTAAGTTACACTGCTATCGACCCGAACACTTCGCTGGAATGCGAAAGTACGCCTGCCGAAGTGTATGTGGTTGTTCGCCCATTGCCAGAACTTACATTCTCTGCAAGCAATAAAACGCTTGCTTGCTACGACGGCGGCGATGTTGCTTGGAATGCATCCGTTGATTTCCATACCAACGGCGCGGGAAGTGGTTCGTGGACATTGGATGGTAAGGAAAACAATGGTATCACACAAAGAGGTGTGATAAATCCAGCATTCTTTGGCGAAGAAACTGGTACACACCGAGTTACCTATACATATACCGATGGTGCAGGATGCGTTGATTCTGTTGCGGAAAATATTACAATCCAATTCACGCCAGCACCTTTGGTTACTGATTTTGCCGCATTGACTGAACAAAACAAAACTGTGGTTGTTACTGCAACTCCAAGTAGCAATGAAGCTGAAATTTCATGGTATGATGCAAATAATGTGAAAAAATCGAATAATGCGGATTTTGAAACACCAGACAATGGCTCTGTGGTAACACATAAATCATACTTCGCCACACAGACAATTAATTCGTGCGAAAGTGTAAAATCCGAAGCGAAAGTCGATATCATTGACTGCCCAGTTCCTAAACCAGTAATTGTTTCGCCTGAGGCTATCTGTAATTATGATGAGGTTCCTGAGTTGCAGGCCACGTTGGGCGTATGGACATCAGGTTCTCGTCCAGAAGGCGATGCGGAGGTTTCTTTCAAATATTATGAATCGGAAACTGGTGGCGAACCAATTTCAGTTACTGCTACGGGAGTCTATGTTCCAACAATTGATGCTACAACTGCGGCTACATATGTTTATTGGGTTTCTGAATACAATGAAAATGTGTTCCCTGCTGCCTGCGAAAGTAAACGAGCAAAAGTTACCTTGCAGGTAAAGAAAACTGAACCACCAACAATCCAAGCATCGAAAACTGCGGTATGCTATGGAAATGATAATCCTTCGTATTCGGCTATTGGTCAAGGTATTGTGCGGTGGCACGAGGAAGAACCAGCATATCCTGCAGAATCATATCTTTCGCACGGTAATCCGTTTGTGCCTTCGTTCGGCGAAGTGGGCGTACATACGGTTTGGGCAACACAAGTGGTTGAAGGGTGTGAGTCGGAGGCTGTTTCCAAAGATTTTGAAATATTTGCTATTCCAGAACCGCCTGTAGTTGAGTCGGCTACAATTTGCGAAGATGGTGTGAACGATACATTGAAGGCAACTCCAGTGGAAAATGCCACAATTGCATGGTATGCGAATGCAGAAATGACTTCGGTCGTTTCGAAGAATGCGAAATTCGTTCCGCAAAATCAATTCGCTGGCGAATACAAATATTTTGCTACGCAAACGGTTAAGGGTTGTATGAGTGACACTGTCTCAGCAACTTACACCATTTTGCCGTTGCCAACAATTCCTGTTGTGCAAACTGAGGCTACTGCCTGCGACTACGACGAAACTCACGAGCTTTCAGTAGCAGAACAAGATGGAATCAGTGTTGCGTGGTATGCAACTCCTGATACAACATCATTGTTGGCTGTAGGTAATACGTTTATACACGAAATCACTAAGAGTGGAACGATTAAATATTATGTCCGTCAAATTGAAAATGGCTGCGTTGGAAATTATGTGATGGCGCATTTCAATGTGATTCCGCAACCACAAAAACCAAATGCTACTGGCGATGTGATTTGCGAAGGATTTGAGGCAAGTATTTATACTGATGGTGCTAAAGATAGATGGTATTCCGACGAGGAACTTACCGATATGGTCGGACAGGGTTATACGTTGATGCTTCCTGAAGTTACGCAAACGCATACATATTATGTTGTTCGCGAAAATAATGGTTGTGTGAGCGAAACTGCCGAAGCGGTTGTAGAAGTGATTCCACAACCTTCAGTTGTGATTATGCAAGATGGGGAGGAGATTTCACAAATCCGTCGTTGCTCATACGATGCCGATGCCGCGATTACTGCTTCTGTTTCACCGAAACCAACCGCCGACGATTATATGGAATGGTTCATCTTCCCAGGAAACATTAAAGTGAAAGATACCGATTCGTTGTTGCTGTCGGAATATGTGAATCTATCATCATCAGTGACTTCAAGTAATTCATACACTATCCGAGCACAGTACAGTGTTAAAAATACATATAAGAATATGTATTGTGTGAGCACTATGGACACGGTGAAATACACTACATTCGCCAAAGTCCGTCAACCAATAGTGTTGTCGAAGGTTATCTGTCAGGGTGAGGAAATTGAACCAATGTTCGCATTCGGTACACCAAATGTCACATGGATTAGTTTGGACGGCATCAATCCTCCAGTGTTCCAAGGTCCGAAATATGTGTTCTCTTCACAACAAACGTCCCTTGACACTGGTTCATATCGTTTCCAAGTATATGATATTAACGAGGAAACTGGCTGTTACAGTGATACTGTGGAAGTTTCGTTGACACTTGCTCCAGGTGCGGAAACCAATTTGTTCGGTAAGGATTCTGTTTGTGTGAATACAACTGATTCGTATTACACAAAATACAACAGCACAAGTACCTACAATTGGCGACTGACGGGTAATCATTTGAATTATTCGAAGGATGCATCATCAACATCGGTTCGCTATGTTGATTGGGTCGCTCCAGGTATTGACACCTTGATTGTTTATGAACAAACATGGGCTGGTTGCGAAGGTTGGGATACATTGGTGATTAAAGTCGCTCCGTATCCAGAACCGCATTTCACATGGTCGATGCCAGGTTCTGCCAATGTAATTGAATTACAGGATAGCACAATTCAGGATTCGCTCGTTTCGGTTGTCGATGGCGTTGAAGTGAAAGAAAACATTCCTTATACAATGTATTGGAATTACGGTCACTTTGATGGAGACCCGAACGCAATCGACAAGGAAGTTCCTTACGAACAACGAAACTTCCCAATTCGCGAGGGTTCGTACCTGTATGGTTACAACTGCCCATCGTTGAAGGTAGTGAATGCGTTTGGCTGTAGCAATACGACTTCGGAATGTGTGTTTGTGAATATTGCTTCGAGCTTGTATATTCCTTCGGCATTCTCGCCAACCAATCCTGCTCACAGCGTGCGCAATTTCCAACCGAAAGGTTTCAATATTGAGGAATGCAAGGTGTCTGTTTATGATAAATGGGGCAACTTGCTGTGGTACTCCGATGAGGTTAAGGACGGAATGTTCATAGGCTCATGGGATGGAACATACAATGGAAAGATGATGAAATCGGATACATACATTTGGAAAATTGAGGCGAAATTCCTTGATGGACAAGTGTGGGATGGTTATGATTCAGGTAATGGCAAGAAAGTAAAATATGGAAATGTGATGTTAATACGATAATTTTTATTGCAAAAAACTTCCATTTCTGTAGGAAACTTGTACCTTTGAGGGTGTAATAATTCTTGCGATGAAAACTCCTGCGTATGTCGAAAACGACCCGTGGCTGAAGCCATTCGCTCCAGCAATTATAGGTCGTTTGGAATACATAGAACAACGTCAGAAGGACTTGCTTACAAGTTCTTCTACGTTGGAATCTTTTGCGAATGGTCATCTGTTCTTTGGTTGTCATAAGACAGAAAAATCATGGATTTTTAGGGAATGGGCTCCGAATGCTACGAGCATTTGTCTGGTTGGTACGTTTTCTAACTGGGAGGAACGGGTTGAGTACGTCTTCGACGAAAAAGATAACTATTGGGAACTCGAAGTTCCGCTTGACTGCATAAAACACGGCGATTTATACAAACTCTCAGTCTATTGGAAAGGCGGACAAGGCTTGCGGATTCCTGCATGGGCTACGCGCGTCGTTCAAGACGACCAGACGAAAATTTTCTCTGCGCAAATATGGGATGTTGAACCATATAAATGGAAAAATCCTCTTCCGAAAATCGAACAAGCGCCGCTGATTTACGAAGCACATGTGGGAATGGCTACCGAAGAATACAAGGTTGGCACGTTTTCGGAATTTACAAAGAATATTCTTCCGCAAATAAAAGAATCAGGTTATAACACCGTTCAGTTGATGGCAATTCAGGAACATCCGTACTACGGCTCGTTTGGCTATCATGTGTCGAGTTTCTTTGCTCCATCGTCGCGTTTCGGTACGCCCGAAGAATTGAAGGAACTGATTGACACTGCCCACGGAATGGGATTGCGTGTGGTGATGGATTTGATTCATTCCCATGCGGTGAAAAATACTGAAGAAGGTCTTGGAAAATACGACGGAACTGATTTCCAATTTTTCCACAAAGGGGAAAAAGGAACTCACGGAGCATGGGATTCCAAATGTTTTGACTATGGCAAAGGCGAGGTGATTCACTTCTTGCTTTCTAACTGTAAATATTGGTTGACGGAATTCAATTTCGACGGTTTCCGTTTCGATGGTGTGACGAGTATGATGTACTGGGACCACGGTCTCGGACGTGCATTCGATTGCTATGAACGCTACTTCGATGGAAACGAGGACGGCGATGCGCTTACGTATCTCGCTCTTGCCAATAAATTGATTCACGAAGTGAAACCGTCGGCTATCACTATTGCCGAAGATATGAGCGGTATGCCGGGATTGGCGGCTCCGTTCTCCGAAGGTGGCTTTGGCTTCGATTACCGCTTGTCGATGGGTGTTCCCGATTATTGGATTAAGTTGCTGAAGGACTACCGCGACGAAGATTGGCAGGTAGGTAATATGTACTATGAACTCACGCAGGCTCGTGCCGACGAAAAAGTCATCTCGTATGCCGAATCGCACGACCAGGCATTGGTGGGCGACAAAACTATTGCTTTCCGCTTGATGGACAAGGAAATGTATTCGTGCATGCACGTGGCAATTCCTAGTCTGATAATAGACCGTGGTATGGCGCTCCATAAAGAAATCCGCCTGATGACGCTCGCAACGGCACAAAACGGTTACCTGAACTTTATGGGTAATGAATTCGGACATCCCGAATGGATTGACTTTCCACGCGAAGGCAACGGCTGGTCGTATCATTACGCCCGTCGCCAATGGCATTTGAAAACCGACGAAAATCTTCGCTACAAATTCCTCGACCGTTTCGACAAGGATATGATAGCATTGGTGAACAATCATCCTCATTTCTTCGACAATCGCCCTCGTTTCATTCACGACAACAACCGCGATCAAATTTTGGCATTCGAACGTGATGGATTGTTTTTCGTATTCTCATTCAACCCGACACAATCATTCGCTGACTACGGAATCGCAATGCCCGAAGGCGAATATAAGGTTGTGTTGACGAACGATTCTTTGAAATATGGCGGATTCGGCCGAATTGACGAAACACTCGGTTATTTTTCATTGCCAGTGGAAGAAGGTTTGTACGCTGAACACTATTTGCAGATGTACATTCCAAACCACACGGTGATTGTGTTTGAGAAAAAATAAGAACTTGTTTTAATTTTTGTCTCCTGCATCATCGGAAAAATCTTGTACGCAAATATAGGTATATACAGGATGTTCTCTAATAGCTACCCCAATTCGACTAAATTTGCGTGATAGAATATTTTTTCGATGTCCATAAGATGGCGTGTATTGGTCAAGTAGCAATATGTTTACAATCATATAGGCATCGTCGAATCCACCTGCCAAATTTTCGCTGGTGTTTTTCCCTTTATAGTATTTTTGTATTCGCTTGTAATATTGTGAGCCGTCGGCTGATTCGTGTCGAAAATCTCCTGTTGATTTTAAGTCGTTGGCGTGGACTTCGGCTGCTTTGCACAATTGTTCGTTGGGATAATACATTGGCAGGTCTTTGATGGTGTCGAGAGTCTGAACCAGTGAATACACATAGTAATCGTCCGAATTTTTCAAGTCGCCAAGCATCGCATTGACGTATGCTTGACCATCAAGTCTGGCAAGGTTGCAGAAAAATATCACCTTTTTTTCTTCGTCGGATATGTACGAGACGTCCTTTGCAGTATTTGCCTTGTCCTGCTGCTCTTTAGTATAATATTTGTCAATATCCTTTTGCAGAATGGCGTCATCATCTTCGAAAAAGCCGCCGAATATATCCGCACAGCCTGTCGTAAACAATAATAGTACGCTTATTGCTGTGTTTATAAAAAAAATCTTCTTCATTTTGAAATGTATTATTTCATTTAGAATATAAACAATTAAGTATTTAATTGAATATGAGTACGTTAAATATTTAATTATTCCTGTGCAAAATACGATTAATTTTTTAATCATCCCGAACTATAGTAGTTCTTTTTTATATACACTTTTGCCCAATAGGCTCAATTTTGTATATTTGTGCAAATTTTGCTATGAGACTAATCGAATTTCAACAACAAAAGGAAATCCCTGATTACCTAAAACAAAAGTCGGGTATTGCGAGTCAAGTGCTCTTTTCTACGATTTTTGCGTTGCTGTTCATTAATATATACAAACCATTCGCATCCGAAACATGGGGAAACAATGTGCAAACCTTGGAGTATTTCTTATGGTCGTGCGGAGCAGTGTTTGTGGGCTTTGTAGTGACAGTGATAAGTCGAATTTTATTGTTTCACTATGCTAAACTGCATAGAATGTTTTATTGGGTATATGCTGTTTGGATTTTCAGTGAAGTGTCGGCAATGGCGATAATTTACACGCTGATAGTTAAATTCCTCATGCCTGAAACAGCGCAGATACAGGATGGCTCTCAGATTGTTGATTTCTTTTGGAGTGCCTTTTTCACAATCTCGTTTGTGCTACTGATTCCAACAATGTTGTCGTGGTTGTATTTGGCGCTCACCAAGAAGAAAAAAGACTTGGAGGCATTGCAGAAGCAATATCAGGATACACCGCCACAATTCTTGTTCGATCAGCCTTCGGTAATTCAATTCAGCGACGAAAAAGGCGAGACACGATTCTCGGTTAAGTCAGAACATGTGATTTGGATTGAAGCTGCTGATAATTATGTGATTATAAAATATCAAAATCAGGGTAAAATTTCCGACTTCCTGCTTCGAAATTCCTTGAAACATCTTGAAGATAATCTGAAAAACACAACGTTATTCCGTTGCCACCGCTCATATATGGTGAATTTCGACCATGCTGTTGCGTTGCGTAAAGGACAGGACGGTTTGATAATCGAACTTGATGTGCAACCAATAAAAGTGATTCCTGTATCAAAAACGTATAAGGAAGAAACCACTATCGCTTTTACACAATATGCGTGTAAGAGATGAGTAACTATCTCTTCAATTCTTCTTTAATGATTTCAGCCACTTGCGAAGCAAGTTTCGGTGCGTCGCTTTCTTGTAATCCTTCAACTGATATGGGGTCGCTGAAATGAACAATTACCGTGGTCGGTCTAAAACGAAGGTTTGAACGTGACCATGCTTCAGCTGAATGTTTTATGGTGACGGGAACAATCTCCACTTGTGAGTTAATCGCCAATTTGAATCCTCCTTTCTTGAACACACCTAATTCGCCTGTGCGTGTGCGTGTGCCTTCGGGAAAAATTGCAATGTCCATTCCCTGGGAAACCATTTCTACCACATGGCGCATGCTTGATGCTGATTTTTGGGCGTTCCCACGTTCTATAAAAACCATCTGGAGTTTTCGCAGCGCAAATCCTGTGAAAATATTATGTTTCAATTCTTCTTTGGCAAGAAAATGCAACATTCGACGGGAACCCCAGAAAATACAAGGTATGTCGAAGTATGATGCGTGGTTCGCCATAAAAATATACGATTTGTTCGGATCTAATTTCTCCCTACCTATTGCTTTTATACGGCTCATCGCAATAATCGCCATTAATGGCGACCACAAATATACAGTTAGCCACAAGGCAACTTTCGAAGGTAGAAGCGACGAAATGATATATACGAAAATAAGCGTCCAAAGCGCTAAAAGTACAAGTTGTATGAGGTTTATAATTATCATTGGTAGAGTTTTTACTATATTTTATGCTTGTATTCTAAGTAAACATTTATTTTTACAAAGTAAATGAAAAAAAATGATATGAACGGAACTTTATACTTAATTCCTTCTGAAATGGGAGAACAAACCTCTGAACGGTTGTTTCCGCCGTTTAATTTGAATGCGATTCAAACAATTCGCTATTTCATAGTCGAAAATACACGTACAGCGCGAAGATTTATTAAAAAAGTTTGTCCGACAATTCGCATAGAGGAACTTGAGTTTTTTGAAATAAACAAACATGCTCCTTCCGGAAAACTTGACGAAATGATGCAACCGTTGTTCAACGGACACGATATGGGAATTATCAGTGAAGCTGGAATGCCTTGTATTGCTGACCCAGGCAATTTGATAGTCGCTCAAGCACATAAAAAAAATGTTCAGGTGGTCCCTTTGGTTGGCCCCAATTCCATAATTATGGCTTTGATTGCCTCAGGCTTTAACGGACAGAATTTTGCGTTTCACGGGTATGTGCCAATAAAAGGAGAACGTAAAAAAATGCTGACAACGTGGGAATCTATCGCCCAACGAACGGGACAAACACAGATTTTTATGGAAACACCGTATCGCAACGAACAATTGCTCTCTGATTTGTTGGCGGTTCTTCGCCCAACCACAAAACTGTGTGTTGCAACCGATATTACCCTGCCCTCTGAGTTTATAAAAACGAAGACGATTGCTGAATGGAAAAAAGAAATTCCAGCCATACAAAAGCGACCGACAATATTTTTAATCTTCTGATTGCAATAAAATGCGGAAAAAGATGTATCTTGCAATGCTGGAGAATGTAAGGTATGGCAAAAAAGAAAATAGAATTGGAATTTGAAATGAATACAATGCCACGGGTGTTGTATAAGCGTATAGCAACTCCCGATGGACTTGCCACTTGGTTCGCCGATGCCGCGGCAAGCGACGATGGTGTGATTTTTTCTTTTTTATGGCAAAAAGAAATTACTCGCGCTATTGTGTTGGAATCTGTTGAAAATCAGTATATTCGATTTCGTTGGGAAGACGATGACGAGGATGATTACTTTGAATTTAGAATACAGCAAAATGAAATGTCTCGAATGTTGACTTTGAAAATTGTAGATTTTTCTGAAGAAGAGGAATACGACGACGTTGTGCGGCTTTGGACATTCCAGATTGAAGGGTTGAAACGAATTTTAGCTGCGTAGCGATGTTGGGAATTAAAAAACTGGATATTTTTATTTTACGGTCGTATTTGTTACCGTTGTTGCTCACTTTTTTTGTTACAACATTTCTCCTGCTAATGCAGTTCTTGTGGCGCTATATCGATGATTTGGTGGGTAAGGGGCTTGAACTGAAAGTTATTTTGGAATTGTTTTGCTTTGCGGCAATGGGGCTCTTGCAGATGTCGTTGCCACTTTCGGTGTTGTGCGCGTCAATTTTTGCGTATGGTAGTATGGGCGACACCAATGAACTGATTGCTATAAAGTCGGCAGGCGTTTCGCTTGGAAGAATTATGCGACCGTTGATTATTTTCAACGTGATTCTTATGTTTGGCTCGTTTATCTACGCAAACAATGTCCTGCCGTATTCGAATTTGCGGCTGTGGTCACTTATGTTCGATGTCCGCAACCAACGGCCTGAAATGAATATTAAGGAAGGTGTCTTTTTCGATGGAATTGAACAGGTTAGGCTTAAAATTTCGTCAAAAAATACGGCTACCAATATGATGTACGATGTGATGATATATGATCATCGTACCAGTGCAGGAAACACAAGCGTGATAATTGCCGATTCGGCAACAATGAAAGTCACCGACGATAAACAAGCGCTTGTCCTAACGTTGTTCCACGGAAAATCCTATGAGGATGTGATTGATAGGAGCGATCCGGCTGTGTATAGGGAACGCCGCCCATTCCGTCAGTATTCGTTTGATAAACAGCAGGTTTTGTTTGAATTGGAGGATTATGCGTTTAGTCGTACAAATGTTGATTTGTTTAAGCATAATTCTCAGATGCAGAATGTGATGCAGCTCGATTATATGATAGATTCCTTGACGCTCAATTTTAAGGATCATAACGATAGGGTTTTTAATCAGTTTTTTATTAATAATATATGTAAATCGAAGGCTGAAAAAAATAAAGGCGAATCGGTTTCGATGGATACGATTATGACAAAATTGTCTCCTACCGAAAAAGAATCTATTGTGCTGAAGGCATTGAATGTTGCCCGTTCTTCACAATCGTTTGTGATTGCCGCGATTGATAATAATGTTGACCAAGCAAAATCAATCAACAAGTTGCGGATAGAATGGCATAGAAAGTTCGTACTTGGATTCGCTTGTATGATAATGTTTTTCGTGGGTGCACCGTTTGGCGCTTTGGTAAAAAAAGGAGGCTTCGGTGTGCCAGTGATTTTCTCTTTTATTTTTTACCTATTATATTATGTGTTGACAATGATAGGGGAGAAAAGCGTAAAAGCGGCTTCCATAAGCACTTGGGTGGGAATGTGGTTCCCTGTTGTAATTATTCTCATTATTGGTGTTTATTTGACGAATTTGGCGATTAAAGACAAGTCGTTGCCATCGTTGAAACCATTCTTACACGAAATTTCATCGAAATTACTTGCTAAAAAACAAAACCTAAATAATTAAATGATATGAAATTAACGAAACAAGTTGCTGTTGACTTGATGGCAGCAATGAAAAATCAGGACAAAGGTAAATTGGATGCATTACGTGCATTGAAGACAGCGTTTATTCTCGCAAAATCGGAAACTGGCGCTGCCGAAATCTCCGACGAAGATGAGTTGAAGATTGTTCAAAAATTAATAAAACAGCGCCGCGACTCAGCTGCGGAATACTCAGCAAACAACCGGCAAGATTTGGCGGATAAAGAAAATGGCGAAGCTGATGTGCTTTCAATGTATTTGCCAAAACAATTGACACCCGAAGAACTGGAAACAGCTATTCGTGCCATTGTTACTGAAGTACAGGCTACTTCAATGAAAGATATGGGAAAAGTTATGGGTATCGCGAGTAAAAAACTTGCTGGTACTGCTGATGGAAAATCAATTTCCGATGTCGTTAAGAAAATATTGGCATAATTTTAACGTTGTATATACATTATTATAATGTATGACAAGTAAAGGATTTTTGCAAAAGTCTTGCATTCGTAAAAAAAATATGTTTTCTTTACGCACAAATTTCAAGGAGTAGGTTTCCGACAAATGGAAAGATTGTTTTCATTGATACGAAAAATCTTTGTGAGTGTCTGTGTATTTTTAATTTTCACAGATGCTTTTGCACAACTCAACCCTAGAAGCACATTATATGCCTTCCATCAATCGTCGTACAATCCAGCGATTTGTGGCGCATATGATTTTGGTTCTGCAAGTTTGGTTATGCGGAAGCAATATATGGGATTTGAGGACAAATCAGGACCTGCTTCTACGTGGTTTGATGTGTCAATGCCCATTAAAAGTGTGAAAAGCGGTGTGGGATTGTCGGTTATACAAACAAAAGAAGGCTTCGAAAAACGAGTGTCTGCAAAACTTAACTACGCATATCAATTGGAATTAGGGGCTGGTACGTTAGGCTTAGGTTTGAGCGCAGGATTAAATTCTGTAGGTTGGGACTTGAGCGAGGCTGTGTACCCCGATGGTTCGTCCGATAATTTTGTGGAAACAACCGTGGCGTCACAAGAACGGTTTTCTAATTTGTTGTTGGGATTTGGCTTGTTCTACCATCGCGGTGGACTGTATGCCGCGGCGGCTATCACAGAGTTGAATGAACCAGCACTCAAACCAGATGCGGGAAAAGTTGACTATCTGAAACGACATTATTGGTTGTCGTGTGGTTATGAATATCAAACAACCAGTCCCAAATGGACGTTGTACCCTGCTATGACTATAAAAACGACATTCTCCGATGTTCAGGCAAGTTTTGATTGTAGGGCAGTGTATGATAACTTTATTATAGGTGGTTTATCATATACAAGTAGCCATGATATTTCGTTAAATGTGGGGGTACAATTCAAGGATGGCTCAAAATTCGATGGTTTGCGAACAATTTTTTCTTATGATATTGTGACATCAAAATTGGGCGGCGAAAGTGCTGGTAATCTTGAAGTTATGGTGTCTTACGATTTCAATTTGTTCGTGGAGAAGGAAAATAAAACGTATAAAAGTGTAAGATTTTTGTAGGAAATTAAGAAAAAACTATTAACTTGCGAATTATTTTAATATGAATGCATATGAAAAAGTTATTGTTCTTTAGTTCAGTTGTCGCCTTGATGGTAAGTTGCTCATCAAGTTATCAAAGTGGCGAGTTGTCTGGTACGCAAACAAGACCAGTATGGAATAATGAAGTTCCATTTGGAATGTTGTTTATTCCACAAGGAAGTTTAAATGTTGGTCCAAGTGACCAGGATGTAGCTTGGGCGAACACCGCTCAAAACCGAACCGTTTCAGTTCAGTCATTCTGGATGGATGAAACGGAAATCACCAACAATGAGTATCGTCAGTTCGTGGACTGGGTTCGCGACTCTCTTGCTTACGTAACATTGAAAGAAGATGCTGGTAAGGAAGATTTGTTCGTTACTGTTAATGAATTTGGTGAAGATTTGGATGATGACGAACAATATATAGACTGGTCGAAGCCTATTGATTGGAACGAAGCGGAAAACCGTGAGGCGTTGCTGTCATTCTTCCTTCAAGGCGACGAACGTTTCTATAAGAAGCATGAGTTGGATGCTCGTCGTATGAACTTTACATATTATTGGATGGATTTCAAGCAGGCAGCTGAAAAACATAAAGTGAATGGTAAAGAAAACCGTGCGTACAACTACAAAACAGGTAAATACGAAGGTGAAGTTCTTCGTGCCGATGGAACAAGACAAGCAATTAAAGATAGATCTTCATATATTGTAAAAGAAGAAATCAATGTGTATCCAGATACATTGTGTTGGGTAAGTGACTACACTTATTCGTACAACGACCCAATGTCGGCAATGTATTTCTGGCATCCTGCATACGACCACTATCCTGTAGTTGGCGTGTCTTGGAAGCAAGCAGTGGCTTTCAGTATATGGAGAACTCAATTGAAAAATGGTTTCTTGAGAAGTATGAAGAAAGTTATTGTAAACGATTATCGTTTGCCGTCTGAAACAGAATGGGAATATGCAGCAAGAGGCGGTTTGGAATCATCTCCATATCCTTGGGGTGGTAACTATACAAGAAACTACTTAGGCTGTTTCATCGCTAACTTTAAACCACTTCGTGGTAACTATACTGATGATGGTGGTATTCAAACAGTGATTGTTGCCCACTATGAACCAAACGAATGGGGCTTGTATGATATGGCAGGTAACGTTGCTGAATGGACGCAAACAGCATTTGACGAAAGTGCATATAGTTTTACGGGCGACATGAACACTGACAATTACTATAGCGCCTTGGACGATGATCCAATCGTGTTGAAGAGAAAAGTTGTTCGTGGTGGTTCTTGGAAAGACATCGCTTACTATATGCAATGTAGCTCAAGAACGTATGAATATCAAGATTCAGCAAAGAGTTATATCGGTTTCAGATGTGTACAAACATATTTGGGACGTTCGTTCGGAGTTGATTCACAAGATTCTCAGGTATATTAAAAATTTACACATTAATAATAAATTCAAACATTAAAATTTAAATTCTTTAAAGGTTATGATGAGTATTTCAGAATTAGTAGAAACCGATGGCTGGAAAAAATTTATGGCGAAAGTCTATGGTTGGGGAGCTTCTGTCGTAATGGTTGGTGCGTTGTTTAAAATCCAACACTATCCTGGTGCAGGTCCTATGTTGGTTGTAGGTTTGTTGACAGAGGCAGTCATTTTCTTCTTCTCTGCTTTTGAACCGGTTCATGCTGAAATCGATTGGACGTTGGTATATCCGGAATTGATCCCAACTCCAGAAGGTGAGGAAATCGAAGGTATTCAAGATACTACTCCGTTGACAACATTTTTGAAAGATAAATTGTCTGGAAAAATTGAAGGTGGTGTTGGTGGCGGTTCTGGAAAGCAAGGCGGAACGGCACTTGAAAAATTCGATGAATTGTTGGAACAAGGTAAATTAGGTCCAGAATTGTTTGAAAGATTAGGTTCTAATTTGGAAGCATTGAATAACAATGTTACTAATATGAACGATATTTCAAATGCTGCTGTCGCTACTAATTCGTATGTGGAAAATATTAACAATGCTTCAGGCTCTGTTTCTTCATTGTCGGGCGCATTCAACGCTTCTGCAGAAAAATTGTCTCATTCAGTTGACAGCATTGCAACATCGGCACAGCAAGCTGCAAATTCTATCGCAGAATCAGGTAGCAAATCTTCTCAATTGATTGCTTCTTCTGCAGAGCAAACAGCTGGTATTATTTCCACATCAGGTCAAAGCTATCAACAAATGTTGGAGAATTTGAATGCAAACTTCTCTACTATAGGTAATAGTTCAAAAGCTCAAGCTGAACAACAGGAAGCATTGACGAAGAATCTTTCTGCGTTGAATGCTGTTTATGAATTGCAATTACAAAATTCAAGCAAGAACCTGAATGCTACTGAAGAAATTACTTCTGGTATTAATTCAATTATGGCTGATTTGCAATCAACAGCAAACGATGTTGCTCAATACAAAGCTGAAATTTCTAAATTAAGTCAGAATTTGTCGGCATTGAACACTGTGTATGGCAATATGTTGAATGCTATGAGTTTAAGATAGTAAAAGGAGTCGAAAATAGTTTATTAAAACAATTAGATAATGGGACACGGAAAAGAAACGCCGAGACAGAAGATGATAGGTATGATGTACCTATTTTATACCGCGTTGATGGCGTTGAATGTTTCCAAAGACGTTCTTGATTCATTTATAAAAATCAATAACTCTTTGAATGTTACAAACGAAAACTTTATCAGCAAGAACCAAATTGCATACGATGCTATTGAAAAGGCATATATGGCAAATCCTCAAAAGGTGCAAAAAGTTCACGATTTGTCATTGGTCTTGAAGCAAAAAGCAGATAGTTTGGTTGCTGAAATGCAGTATTATAAAGATACTATCATTTTCTATGCTGATAAAATAGACAGAAGTACTTGTTTTACTCGTCCTGAGACAGGTAGTACAAGATTGTACGTAGCTGTTGAAAATGGAGATAAAACGGATACGTTGTCGTTGGAGGAACAATGTCAGTCTAAAGATAACTTGGATATAGCCGCACAAATTATGGTGGGTAATGACCAAGGACAAAGCGAAAATTGTGGTGGTGCAAAATTGAAATCTTCTATTAATAGCTTCCGCAGTTGGGTTTTGGAAATCGCGGCCATGAATGGTTCTGACTCCACTTCGGTTATGGCAAAAAACGTGAGAGTGGCATTAAACACGGATGACGTGGTCGGTGGCGGACATGAAGCAGGTATTATTCCTTGGGCAAGTTCGCAATTTGAACATTTACCCTTGATGGGCGTTATTACCGTGCTTACGCAATGGCAATCGGCTGTGAGAAATGTGGAAGGTGACTTGTTGAATCTTATGTATGGGCAGTTGGATGCCACATCGTTTAAGTTCAATAAACTTTCTCCTGTGATTTTAGCTCCAAGTACATACATTATGCAAGGAAATAAATATTCTGCGCAAATATTCTTGGCGGCATTCGATACTACTCAAGCATTGGATGTATATGTCGGAGGAAGAAAACTTCCTATTGATCCTGCAAGCGGTCTTCCTATTTATGAAGTTACAGGTGGTGGTATTGGCGCTCAGAAGTATAATGCAGTTATCAAGTTACCAAAACCAAATTCATCGGATACATTAAGTTACACTATTTCAGGAGAATATCAGGTTGCAAAACCAAGTTTGGTTGTTTCTCCAACGAAGATGAATGTATTCTACATTGGTCCTGATAACCCTGTTGATATTTCTGTGCCAGGTGTGCCAGGTGATAAGATTTCTGCTTCATTGACACCAGGTGATAAGGGAACAATTACAAAGAATGCTGGTGGCGGTTACATTGTACGTGTAAAACAAGCTGGTAAATGTAATGTTTCTGTTGTTGCTGATATTAATGGAAAGAAACAAAATATGGGTAGCGTGGAATTCCGTATCAAACGTGTTCCTGACCCAGTTCCAGAAGTGTTAGGTATGAGTGGTGGTGATATTGACAAGGCAAGATTGCAGGCAGCGATGACTGTTGATGCTAAGATGAAGGATTTCGACTTCGACTTGTCATTCAAGGTTACATCATTCACTGTCAGTGCACAAGTAGGAGCATACTTCTTGTCGGAAACAGTAAAGAGCAATAGAATTAATCCTCAAGTTAAACAAAATATATTCAATAAGGTTACTAAAGGTTCAAAGGTTTATTTCGAAGATATTAAAGCCGTTGGTCCTGATGGTAAACCAAGAAGTTTGGGTGTATTAAAATTCGTTGTTAAGTAGAAAAACCTAAAATTATATAATTATGAAAAAAATTGGTTTATTTATTATCGGAATTGCTTTCTCATCAGCTTTATTCGCTCAAGCAAGCGAATATCCTGACAGTCCGTATGACAAACCTCATATGAACGACAGAAAGCCTGCGGTTATGCAAAATATTCGCTATGCCGATGTTATGTGGTCGAAACAAATTGAGCGTACCTTGCCTCTTCGTGAAAAGATGAATCATCCCCTGTATTTTCCTAACAATGAGACAGGAAAAATAGGCACTCGTTGGAGTTTGACTGCATTAACAATCGATGCTTTCGAAAAGGGTTATTTGTTCGCGTATGACCCGATGAGTGATGGTGCAGTACCTATTACACAAAGTGATTTGAGAACGAAATTGGGTGCGACAATTGATACTATCTATATTGAAAATGAAGATGGTACAGAATCAGCTCGTGTAATCGAAAACCAGATGCAACCAAATTCAATTAAGTTCTTAATCTTGAAGGAAGAATGGGTATTCGACAAACAACGTTCTGTAATGGATCCTCGTATTATGTGGATTACTGCATTGCGTGAGTTCGAAAAAGACGGCGAAATTCGTAAATCATTGCCTTATAAGGTTTACTATCCAGCCGCTCAACCTATTTACGCTCGTAACGAGGCTTTCAATCCAAACAATGATGGTGATTTGAAATCGTTCTATGATTTATTCCAAAGACGTTATTTCAGCAGCTTCATTTCTCGTGAAAGCAATGTTTACAATAACCGTGAAGTAAATACTTACAAATTCGGTATTGAACAATTGTACGAAGCAGAAAGAATTAAAACATTCATTTTCAACTTCGAACACGATTTGTGGGAATACTAATCAAATCTTGTTAATAATTATGGAGGGCTTATCTTAATAGATAAGCCCTCTTTTTTTATATTTGCAGCAAATAAAAGAATTGTATGAAAAAGTTAAGCGTATTTCTTTCTGTTTGCTGTTTCTTGATGATGCAATCTTGTAACGAAAACACAAGTTCAGAAACAAACAAATCAGACACTGTTGAGGAAAGCGAACCAGATAGATATTTGTATAATATTCGTGTGAACGACTATGATGTCGTGGTTGACACTGTGCGGAAAGGTGAGAATATCACAATGTTGTTCTTAAATTCCGGTGTTGACATAAAAACATGCAATATGTTGTTGGCACAGTCGGATTCTATATACAATATCAAACACAAACTGAAATTAAAACCATATACTCGTATTTTTAGAGATAGCACGTTGCAGTATTTCATATATGAATATAGCGATGAAAATTATTTAGTGTATGATTTAGCCGATTCATTGCCACGGGCATACAAGGGGCAAAAAGTTGTGTCGTATCAAGAACGAAAGGCTAAAGGAACGATAGAAACTTCGTTATGGAATGCAATGGTTGACAATGGCTTAAGCCCGAATCTTGCAATGACCTTGTCGGATGTGTATGCTTGGTCCATTGATTTCTTTGGCTTGCAAAAAGGCGATTATTTCAAAGTCGTCTTTGTCGAAAAATACATCGACTCAATTCCTGTGGGTATTGAGGATATAAAGTACGCTGTGTTCAATCACATGGGGCAGGATTGCTATGCTATTCCGTTTGAACAGGATGGCTTTCGGCAATATTTTGACCAAGATGGAAAATCAACCAGAAAGGTGTTCTTGAAAGCGCCGTTGAAGTATTCGAGAATTTCATCGTATTTTTCGCATGCTCGTAAACATCCTGTCTTGAAAATCGTGAGACCACATCATGGCGTGGATTATGCGGCTCCAACGGGAACGCCAGTGCATACAATCGGTGATGGTGTAGTGGTGAAAAAATGTTATTCGGGCGGCGCTGGCAATATGATTACAATTCGCCACGCACATTCATATACAACCTCGTATATGCACTTGTCGAAATTCGCAAAAGGAGTGAATGTGGGTTCTCGTGTTCGTCAAGGACAAGTTATTGGATATGTGGGCAGTACGGGTTTGGCAACAGGACCGCATTTGGATTTCCGCGTGTATAAAAATGGTACGCCGATAAATCCGTTGAAAATGATTTCTCCTCCGACAAATCCTGTGAAAGAAAGCGATATGCCAGCGTTTCGTGCGGTTGCCGATAGTTTGATTCAAATTTTATCATCGTTTTAAGTATGGAACAAATGGATGATATTTTTTCTGGGTTGAACGATCGCCAGAGTGAGGCTGTGCGGAATGTGGATGGACCTTGCTTGGTGATAGCTGGCGCTGGTTCGGGAAAAACGCGTGTGTTGACATACCGAATCGCTTATCTGCTGTCGTTGGGTGTCCCTGCGTATAATATTTTGGCACTTACGTTCACCAATAAAGCTGCCGCTGAAATGAAAGAACGTATTTCTCGCTTGGTTGGTGAAGATGTTGCACGCAATCTGAAAATGGGAACGTTCCACTCAATATTTGCGAAGATTTTGCGGATGGAATCGGCTGCGTTGCCAGGATATGATTCGAATTTTACAATTTTGGACACTGATGATGTGAAAAAACAAATCACCCAGATAATCACATCGTTGAATTTGGATAAAGATACCTACAAAGCTTCGAAAATCGCAAGTATTATATCGAAAGCAAAAAACGATATGATTCTGAGCGAAAACTACGAAGGCTCGTCTATGTGGCAGCTCGACAGAATGAATGGAATGCCTGCGGTTGCGAGCGTTTATAAAGAATATTCGCAAACATGTCGGAAAACAAATTCCATGGATTTTGATGATTTGCTATTGCTGACAAAATTATTGTTTTCTATGAATCCAGCCGTACTGGAAAAATACCAACGACTATTCCGTTATATTTTGGTTGATGAGTATCAAGACACTAATAGTTGTCAGTATCAGATAATTAGGATGTTGGCTCATCCTGATAACAACCTGTGTGTTGTTGGTGACGATGCGCAAAGTATTTATTCATTCCGTGGTGCGAAAATCGAAAACATCCTGAATTTCAGCAAGGATTATCCTTCCTATAAATTATTCAAGTTGGAGCAGAATTATCGTTCCACGCAAATGATTGTAAATGCTGCCAATAGCTTGATTATGAAGAATAAACGTCAGATTCCAAAGAAAACTTTTTCGGAACAGGAATGTGGCGAAAAAATTAAAATTGTGGAAACACCAACCGATGCGGAAGAAGGTATTCGTGTTGCCACAATGATTTCGAGTTTGATAGACAACGGTGAACAGTACAGCGATTGCGCAATTTTTTACAGAACGAATGCTCAGTCGCGTATTTTGGAGGAGGCAATGCACAAAAAACGTATTCCGTGTAAGATTGTGAAGGGAATGTCGTTCTTCCAACGTAAGGAAATCAAAGACCTTGTGTCGTATGTTCGCGTGATAATTAATCCGCAGGACGAATTGGCCTTGATGAGAATTATCAATTACCCGGCTCGTAGTATTGGTAGCACAACCGTAGAAAAACTTACTACTCTTGCGAAGAACTATAATCTTGGTCTGTGGGATGTGATGTGTCAAGTAGAGCGAACGGGCAGTTTGTTTCCAACGGCTACCCAAACGAAAATCCTAGGATTTGTCGCTCTTATGCAGGAATTTATGGCGTCTCGACAAGAAGCAGACGCGTATTCGTTGTTGAATAGAATAGTGGAAAAAATTGGCATTCGGGAGGCGTTGCAAAAGGAATATACTCACGAAGAGGCGCACGAGCGCGAACAAAATATTTTGGAATTGCTCAACGGTGCTAAGGAATTCGTTGAGGATGAATTAGATCCTGAGTCCATATATTTACATAATTATATGGAGAAAATTGCGCTGTTGACCGATATTGATGAGGAAGACACGGAAAATCCGAATAAAGTTTTGTTGATGACCGTTCACGCTGCAAAAGGCTTGGAATTCAAACACTGCTTTATTGTGGGTATGGAAGAAAATCTATTTCCATCGCTACAGGTTGATTCCGCAAGTGAGCGCGAAATGGAAGAAGAACGACGTTTGTTTTATGTGGCGTTGACCCGAGCAAAACAGACGGTGACTATTTCGTATGCGTTGACACGAAGAAAGTGGGGCGATTTGATAGCCTCGGCGCCAAGCCGATTTTTGTCGGAACTTGATGAGGAATACGTTGATGGATTAAAAAAAATGTCAAGATTCGATGCTGATACACAATCGTTTGGTGATTATTCAGCTCGACAAGGAGGTTTCTCATCGTATGGAACGCAACGGAGGGGACAAACCTCATTTGGTGAACATAATAGTTTTCGCTCGGGCGGTTCGTTTGGACAATATGGCGCGTCAAAACCGCAACAGTTCTCTTCTCCGACACGAAACACCGGATTTTCGAGTGCACCAGAAAAACCATTTGCACATTATGGCGAAAATACCCAAAAACAGCAGCAACCCCAAACAATCATACCGAGCAATCCCAATGATATTGCGGTTGGACAGCGTGTACTCCATGCAAAATTTGGTGTTGGCACGGTAAAAGAAAAAATGGGAGAGGATGCCAATATGGCGGTTATAATCGCATTCAATAACTGGGGTGAAAAGAAATTATTATTGAAATTTGCTAAGCTACAAATAGTTGAAAATTGATAGTTTTCGTATTTTTGAAAAAAAATTTTTATGGAATATAATACAACCAAACAGCCATTGATATTGCCAGAATATGGTAGAAATGTCCAAATGATGGCCGACCATTTGTTAACAATTAAAGATAGAGAACGTCGTACCGAAGCCGCAAAAGAGTTGGTTTCCATTATGATAAATATGAACGCATCGGTGCGTGAAACAAAAGACTACAAACAGAAAATGTGGGATTTTTTGGCGCAGTTGTGTGATTATCAATTAGATGTTGATTTTCCATATCCGATAACTAAAGTTACAGAATTACCAAAACCCGAAGTGTTGCCGTACAATCAAAAAGATATTCGTTGCCGCCATTATGGATACACGGTAGAGCGTATGATAAAGGCTGCTATTGAATTGGAAGACGGTGAGGAACGCGATGCGTTGGTGCGTATGATTGCGAACAATATGAAACGCAACTATGTGGTTTGGAATCAAAAATCTGTAACCGACGAGATTATTGTGAATGATTTATATCGCTTGTCGCAAGGAAAATTAAAATTGCCGCTCGATACCCGCTTGATGAACGTGAACGTGCAACCTGCGAATACAATGATGCAGAAGAACCGTAATAATAACAACAACTTCAAGCGAAATAATAATAACAATAACCAAATGCGAAAAAATAACAACAATAATAATAACAGAAAAAATAAAAGAATGTAAATATGTCGGTATTTCGGATTACAGGTGGAAAAAAATTATGTGGTGATTTGTATCCGCAGGGTGCAAAAAACGAGGCCTTGCAGGTGCTTTCGGCGGTTCTTTTGACAAAAGAACCAGTTATAATCAAAAACATTCCGAAAATTCGCGATGTGATGAACCTGATTGAGTTGCTGATGTGTCTGGGGGTAAAGGTAACTCAAATAAAATCAAACGAATACCGATTCCAAGCCGACGATGTGAATATTGATTATTTGACTTCGCCTGAATTTCAAGAAAAATCCAAAACATTGCGTGGCTCCATAATGTTGGTGGGGCCGCTTTTGGCGCGTTTTGGAAAAGGTTTTATTTCCAGCCCTGGTGGCGATAAAATTGGTCGTCGTCGTTTGGACACACATTTTATTGGTTTTCAAAATTTAGGGGCGCAGTTCAATTTTGACCAGAATACGAATATGTTCACTGTTTCAGCAGAACATTTGAAAGGCACGTATATGTTGTTGGACGAAGCATCGGTGACAGGAACCGCCAATATTGTGATGGCGGCTGTGATGGCTGAAGGCACAACAACAATTTATAATGCGGCATGCGAGCCATACGTTCAACAATTATGCAAAATGTTGAACAAAATGGGTGCAAAAATTTCTGGAATCGCATCGAATTTGTTGACAATAGAGGGCGTTGAAACGTTAGGTGGCTGCGAGCATACTATTTTGCCCGATATGATTGAGGTTGGTAGCTTTATGGGCTTGGCTGCAATGACAGGCTCAGAAATCACAATTAAAAATGTGTCGTATCCCGATTTGGGTATTATTCCGTCAGCATTTTCACGATTGGGCGTGCAATTCGAAAAACGCAACGACGATATATATATTCCAGCGCAAGAAACATATACAATTCCATCGTTTATTGATGGATCGATTATGAACATTTCCGATGCTCCGTGGCCAGGACTTACGCCAGACTTGTTGAGCGTGTTCTTAGTGGTTGCAACTCAAGCAGTTGGAAGCGTGCTGATTCATCAAAAAATGTTTGAGAGCCGTTTGTTTTTCGTAGATAAGCTGATAGATATGGGATGCAAAATCATTTTGTGCGACCCACATAGAGCTACGGTTATTGGCTTGGGCAACAAACAAAAACTGCGTGCTACAAATATGGCATCACCCGATATTCGTGCGGGAGTTGCGTTGCTTATTGCCGCAATGTCGGCGCAAGGTGTAAGCACTATTAGCAATATAGAGCAAATCGACCGAGGCTATCAGGATATTGACACTCGATTGAATGCAATTGGGGCGGAGATTATTAGAATGAATTAGGTATATTCCGTTTTCGAGGCGTTTACGGTGGTTGTGGAATAGTATTCCAATAAAAAAAGCACTTGCGTTTATGATATTCGCAAGTGCTTTTTGCTTTGTGACCCCGGAGAGGCTCGAACTCTCGACCCATTGATTAAGAGTCAATTG
>DFGI01000089.1 GCA_002371705.1 Bacteroidales bacterium UBA3754 | reverse complement strand
CACGCTCGAAAACAGTTCCACGAACAAACTCACAAGCAACGGCAAAACCATAATACTCAGCACTATACCAGCCGCCAATGTGGTGTAACCAGCCGAAAAATCGACGAAATGCGGTGCAAGTTTGTCCGAAATCCACGGCACAATCACCAATGTGCCCCACACACCATAGATGACCGACGGCAGCGAAGCCAAAATGTCGAGTGCAGGATACACAATTTTCTTTACGCACCGACGCGAGTATTCCGTGAGGAAAACCGCCGTGAAAAGCGACAACGGCAACGAAATTACAATGGCAATGATTGTCACCCAAATGGTTCCCATCACAAACGGAAGAAAACCGAATTGGTTTTTGAACGGCTGCCATGTGGAGTCGGTCAGTAAATTCCAGAGTGGAATTTCGCCTAATATCGGAGCTGACTTCTGATAGAGCCCCCAGCCCATCACCAGCACAAAAAGCAGTGCCACGACGGTGACCGTCCGCATAGCCGCATTTGCCGTTTTATCCTTGATTATCCGTAAGTTATTCATATTCTAATTCTACCTATCGTTTTAATAGGTAATGCAAACATACGGATTAAAATTTTATTAACCTATTAAATTAATGGGGTATTTATAAAAATAGGTTTTTGTACGTAGAATGCTGTGAAATAAAAAACCGCCACAAAGGATGACCTCTGTGGCGGTATTAATAGTTTATCATCTATCTAAAATCCCAAAAATTTCACGGCATTATTGTAAAAAATATTTTCAAGACCTTTGTCATCGACACCGCAAGCCTGGACTTTCTGAATTTCAACAGTTGGATGATGGAACGGCGAGTCGATGCCGAACATCACACGGTCGTGTCCGACAGTTTCATAGGCATTTTTGATTTGACAGCTCATTGACGTTCCCGATGTTTCGAGCCAAAGGTTGTCGTAACGTTTCGCCATAGTGATTGCCGCATCGACATACACACCATGGGCATGTCCCATGTGAATCATCACGATTGGCAAGTGCGGATGGCGTTCCGCCAAGAGTCCGATTTGCCACGGAAGCGAAAATGGTGGATGTCCAGAATGCACAAACAGCGGCTTACCATATTTTTCGCAGATTTCCGCAACAGGGTCAACGCAGGGAGCATCGGCGGTGTAGCCGTCGAACAGCGATTGCAGTTTTGCTCCGGCAAAATGCTCGTCGCGAATATAATGTTCCAACAAATCGTAGGCTGGCTGACCTTGTGCGCAGTTCACCCACATAAGCGGCACAATCTTATCGGGATGCGCCTTAAACGCCGCAAGCGTGTCGTCGTTTGAGTAAGCACTCGCCGCACAAAGCACCGTTTTTTCAATATTGTATTCCTTCATTTGCTCAAGCAGACGTTCAACGTTAAAATCAATGTTGAACGGACTGCCAAACGCCCCGATATGCGTGTGGGCGTCTATTTTTTTGAATGTACTGAATTCGCTCATGTTCTTTTTTTTACAAAACTATAGAGAAATAAAATTTCCAATTGGTATAATTGCAAAATTCATCAAAAAAAATAGACGAAATACGATTTAGTCAAGTCTAACATTTATACACTATTTAACTCAAAACAATATAAATTACCCCCAAAATATCTTGAATATGCAAGTTTCACATTAGAAAACTTCTGAAATCCAATTTTTAACCGAAACAATAGTTTTAAAAACATTGTTTCGTATTTTTGTAAAAAAGAACAGGAATGGGAAAAATTCTCTTACAATCAGTTTTCCACAACAATGCGGAATGCGACATTCTTATTAGTGGCACAACGTTTTCGTCTGTTGGCAAACATCTTTCGCCACAGGACCGCGAAGGCGCGGAAATCATTGACTGCAAGGGAATGGCAATTTTCCCGGCGTTCTACAACGCACACACGCATGCGGCAATGACGCTGATGCGTGGCTACGCCGACGACAAACCGCTGTTTGAATGGCTCAACAACTATGTGTGGCCCCTCGAAGCGAAACTGAACGCCGACGACATTGAAATCGGAAGCCGCCTTGCCGTGCTCGAAATGATACGAACGGGAACGGTTTTCTTTGCCGACATGTATTGGCACCGTGAACGAACTATGAAAGTGGTTGAGGAAATGGGCATCCGTGCCGCAATCGGAGTTACAATTTCCGATAAACTCACATCACCCGAAGGTTTGGAGGAAAATTTCAAATTTTTGAAACAGCACACGGGAGAATCCGAACGGATTCAGTTGGTGGTTATGCCCCACTCTATCTATACGGTTTCAGAAAATTGCTTCAAACGAAGCGTGGAAATCGCGCAGAAAGAAAACTATTTGCTCCACACGCATTTGTCGGAAACACAACAGGAAGTTGCTGATTGTGAGAAAGATTACGGGTGTTCGCCCGTGGAATTAATGCAACGGTTTGAAACGTTAAATTCCCATTTTATTGCAGCACATTGCGTTCATTTGAACGAAAACGAAAAGAAACTGTTTGCAAAATCAGGAGCCTCAATCGTGGTAAATCCCTGTTCAAACTTAAAATTAGGCAGCGGCCTCCCCGACATAGCGGGATTCCACACTCATGGCATTTCTGTGGCACTTGGCACCGATGGAGCTTCGTCGAACAACAACCTTGATATGCACGAGGAAATGAAAATCGCCGCATTAATCGGTCAATTGCAAGCCCACAACAACGGAAACGTTTTTCCAAAGGAAACCGTTCTTTCGTTGGCAACAGAAGCTGGCGCAAAAGCCTATGGCATCCACGCAGGAAAAATTGCTGAAGGCTATCTTGCCGACTGCATATTAGTAAACAAAAACGATGTGCAATTCACTCCATGCCACGATATAGTAAGCAACTGGATTTACAGCGCAAACACAAACACCATTGACTCAGTGATTTGTAACGGTAAATTTGTTATGAAAAACCATCATATTGATGGTGAAGATGACATACTGAAAGAAGCACAACAACGTGTAAAACAAATACTTACACGATAAAAAAAAGGAAGTCTGAATCAGACTTCCTTTACTTAAATAATTACAGCATTTGATTACTGTATTTCAATCTGCCGTGTTACAGGCGCTTTGTCGGTAACTTCTTTTTTCGGCAAATCAATGTTCAACACACCATTTTCGATTTTTGCCGAGATTTTCGTTTCATCAACATCTTCGGGTATTGCAAAACTCTGGGAATAAGATGTGTACGAAAATTCACGCCGCAACCACGATTCTTTTTCCTTGCCTTTATCCTCTTTTTCATCTTTTTTCTCAAGATAAATGGCCAATTCATTGTATTCGTTGATGTTGATTTTGAAGTCGTTTTTCGTCATACCCGGAGCGGCAATTTGGATAGTGTAGTCCTTGTTGCTTTCCTTAATGTTTACGGCAGGTGTCGCAAACTGTTTGCTGATTGAAGCACCCCAAAAATCATCATTGAACACGTCTTCGAAGAATGACGGAACCCATGCGTTCGCGTTCTGGTTTCTTCTTGAATTTCTAATTAATGGTAACATAACAACCTCCGATTTTAAAATTAAACATTTTTGTTCCCGCTTTCGCGGGTTCATGGTGCATATATCAAAAGATAGACCAAGTGCAAAATACTGACAATCAGTCTATTAAATAGACAAATTGACATTTTTCATTAGAAAAAAGTGGACAAAATGACAGACGAACGTTATGTTCAAAAACTAATACTTCCGAACCAACAATTCCTTCATAAATGTATTTAGCTCTACCTTCTGAGTATCAGCAAGTTGAATACTATCAAGAATGCTTTGTGCTTGTTGGAAATAATGAGAAATCCGTGCGATTGTTTTTTCTTTCACATCGGCGGAATTATACAAGGCAACAACAGCATTGAATTTTTCTGTTTCGTTGTTTGTTTTTGCCGACAACAAATCAATCAATTTCTGTCGTTCCGCACCTTTCAGCGTTTGGAGCGCCTGTATCAGCAAAAATGTTTTCTTATTCACACGAATATCGCCACCGATTTTTTTACCAAACGTCTGCACGTTGCCATACGTATCAAGCACATCGTCCTGAAGTTGGAAAGCAATACCAATCAACCGACCGATTTCATACATTTTTTCAGCATCGTCGGCAGAAGCGCCACCCACAATTGCGCCAGCCTTCAAACATGCAGCCAACAACACCGACGTTTTTAACTCAATCATTTTCAAATACATACTTTCCGAAACAATGGTATCGGACAAGCCAGCATTTTCCAAATCGACATCGTATTGCTGACCTTCGCACACTTCCAAAGCAGTCTTATTCAGCAACTTAAACAATTGTGGCACGAAAATTCCGGACTCTTCAAAAAAGCGGTAGGCAATAATCATTACGGCGTCACCCGAAAGAATTGCTGTATTTTCGTCCCATTTCGTGTGCACCGTCGGTTTACCACGACGCAAATCGGCTTTGTCCATAATGTCGTCATGAATCAACGTAAAATTATGGAAGGTTTCAAAAGCCAACGCCACAGGCATTGCTTGTTTGTATTCGCCGGAGAACATTTTCGAAGCCAACAACACCAACGAAGCCCGCACACGTTTTCCGCCGTTTTGCAAAATATACTTACATGGTTCATACAAACCCGATGGTTCAGCAAATTCACTGCTTTGCATACGCGAAACCAACGCTTCGTTTATTGACGACTGATACGCTTCTAAACTTTTCATATTGTTATCTTTTCATATCAAACAAACCTTCCGCCAACATTTTATCAATGCCTTCTTCCAAGGTAGTAAGCGGGCGGCCAAGCAGTTTTGTTTTCATAAAATCATTATCGGGGCAACGACGTTTCATATCGCCATCCTTCAGCGGCGGAACATTAATGATTTTCGACGAAGAATTTGTTTTCTTCACAATAATATCCGCCAAATCCTTAATCATAATTTCCTTATCGCCACCGATATTGGCCACACCGTTAATCAGCAGATTATTTTCAAACGCGTTCACACACGCCTCAACATTATCGTCAATATAGCAGAACGTGCGCGTTTGTGTGCCATCGCCATAAATGGTTATATCTTCATTTTTCATAGCCTTGATAATGAACTTACTCATCACAAAATCAAGACTTTGGCGAGGTCCATACGTATTGAAGAATCGGAATATGGAATATTCCAATCCATATTCTTGATAATACGAACGTAAAAACGATTCGCCAACATTTTTCACCACCGCATACGGCACGCGCGAGTTAAGCGGCGTTGTATCAACACGTTGCGGAATTTCAAACGGTTCGCCATACACTTCCGACGACGACGAGAAAAACAATCGTTTTACGCCAGTCACGCGCGAGAGCTTACATATATTACTTATACCAGTAATATCCTCCAAAACCTGCAACGGATGTTGTTGTGTGCGTTGCACGCCAACCATTGCCGCATAGTGGAACACATAATCAAAGCGATAGGCCTGCATAACCGACGCAATACTTTGATAATCATTCACATCGCAGTTAATAAACTTAAACTGCGGTGTTGACGAAGGTGGCATTTTTTCGCGCACGCCAGTAGAAAGATTGTCTGCCACAACCACATAATAGTTCTCATTTTTCAACAACCGTTCCACCAAGTAACTGCCAATAAAGCCAGCACCGCCCGTAACTAAAATGTATGTTTTCATAGGCTAATCCTCTATTTGTAAATTTTCCAACTCAATATCCTCCTCCTCATTGTAAATATCAAGCAATGGTTCTTGGAAATGCTTTGTCGTAATCCGTTTGTCGAGCGTTAAAAGCATACTCGGCAGCAACAAATTGTTAAACAACATCGCAAACAACATTGTGAGCGACACCAATATACCCATAGCCTGCGTTCCGCCAAATTCCGAGAACGAGAACACCATAAATCCAAAGAATAATATAATTGATGTGGAAATCAAACTTGGCGAAGTTTCCTGTACTGCCGACAATACAGAATTGCGGATTTCGCCGTTTGTCGCCTTTAATTGCTGACGATAGCGCGACAACAAGTGTATGGTGTCGTCAACCGAAATACCAAATGCCACACTGAACACAAAAATCGTCGTCATTTTTATAGGTATGCCAATAAAACCCATCAATGCTGCGGTGAAAAACAACGGTAAAATGTTTGGTATCAACGATACGAGCACCATCCGTTTTGAACGGAACAGCAACGCCATGAAGAATGCGATTATCACAATAGCAAGCATAAGGCTCACATACAAGTTTTTCAACAAATACTGCGTACCTTTGAAATAAATCGCACTTGTTCCTGTAATCAATGTTTTATAACGGTCAGGCGGAAAAATCGCATCCAAATCCTTGCGGAGCGACTGTTCGAGATTCGCCATATTGTTGGTTCCAATATCTTGTGCGCTGCAACGGACACGGATTTTCCGTCCAGTTGAATCTACCAGCGAATATTGCAACGAACCCAAGCCTTCGCTGGTACCTTTCACAATTTTCTTCATTTTATTTTTAAAGAAAATATCGCTGGAATTTGGCAATGTGTAATACTTTGAATCTCCACCATTGTGCGCCTGCCAAGCAAATTTCACAAAATCAATAATCGACAGCGGTTTTGCCACTTCGGGATATTTGCCAAGACTGTCGGTTAACTGCTGCACCTTTTTCATGAACGCCCTATCGGACATAAGGTTAATTTTTGCAGTATCTTCTATTTGAATTTCGAGCGGCAACACGCCCTTGAATTTTTCCTCAGCATACTTCAAATCGCGCATAATTGCGTCATCCTGCGGCAAATCATCGACCACATATCCCGTTGACTGTATTTTGGATGCTCCTACCAACGCAACAACCAGCAACACTCCAGTGACAGCATACACAATATGACGGTATTTGCTCGTCACCAACAAAATAAAACCAACAACTTTCGTAAACATTTTACTATCAAGATGTTTCAGCATTTGCGCCGACGGTGCCGCAAGGAAACTAAACACAGTTGACAATATCAACATTGAGAACACAAACACGCCCATAATGCCCAACGAGGCAATAATTCCAAATTCTTTCAACATCGGGCTGCTTGTGAAAATAAACGTAAAAAATCCTATCGACGTGGTAAGGTTCGACAAAAATACCGCATTTCCTACTTTATATATTGTACGTTGCAGAGCCTTGATTTTATTTCCATGCACAGCAAATTCCTGATGATACTTATTCAGGAAGAACACGCAGTTCGGCACGCTGATGACAATAATCAGCGGCGGCAACATTGAACTCATCGCCGAAATCTCGTAGTGGAACAATCCCATCCAGCCCAACACCCAAATCACGGAAACCGCCACCACCAGCATCGAAAACATCATATTCTTAAACGACTTGAATATGAACAACAATATGATTGCGCACACCAAGACCGCCAACACAATGAACATTATCAATTCATTCTGCAATTTGAGCGAAGTCTGCGTGCGTATGAACGGCATTCCTGTGAAAAACACCTCAACAGACGTTTCCGCCGAAAATTTCTCCACAATATCCTGAATTGTGCCTATCAACTGTTCACGCGCCGGACTGTCGAGAATCGACTGCCGCATTGTAAGCAAAAGCACATAGGTTGATGTATCATCGCTGAACAACATTCCCCTATATAACGGTTGATTGAGAATGAGCGCGGAAATGGAATCAAGTTCGTCCTGCGTCTGCGGTCGTTCCTTAAAATATTTTGTAACCGAAGAACCCTCAATTTGCATAGCATGTCCAACCGACATCACATTATCCACACCATCGAACGAATGGATGGTGTCGCACATATCCATAAATTTATTGAATGTGTTCAGTTCAAACAATTGTTTGGTCTTCATTCCGATAATCATCCCATTTGCATCGGAGCCAAAATCTTTCTTGAATTGAACAAATTGCTTGTATGACGAATCCGTCTGCGGCAACATCGACACATATTCATACGACAACTTTACTTTTGTCGCCTCGTATCCCATAAACAGCGTAAGAACAGACAGTACAATTAATATTGCAGTTCTATTTTTAAGTATAATCCGTGCTAACTTAACCCACATGAATCATTTGAAAAAAACACGGCTAATATAGTAAATTTGCGAAACGTGAGCAAAAAAGAACGAGGTTTCTATATTTTCAGCGAACATTTTTTTTTGATTTGACAGAAAAGGCTACCTTTGAGCAAACAAAAGTAACTATGATTGTTGGCTTTATAGCGATTTTTCTTGCCTATTGCTACTCTTTGCTTGTGTTATTCGCGGTACGAGGGTGGAAACTACACAAAAAAACTGTGGAATCCGACCACTCCTACCCTTTTTGCTCTGTTGTTATTGCCGCACGAAACGAGGCAGAATCAATTCAAACAACAATACAATCGTTGCTGGCGCAGAATTATCCCAAAGATTGCTATGAAATTCTTGTTATCGACGACCATTCCACCGACGCTACAAAACAAATTCTTGACGGGATTGCAGCAACGAGCAGCAATCTTCGTGCTTTTTCGGCACCCGACGGCGTTGTCGGGAAAAAACAAGCATTGAAACACGTTCTCCAACACGCATCGGGCGACTTCCTGCTTTTTACTGATGCCGACTGTACACTTGGAGAAAATTGGATAGAAACGTACATCGCATACGCATCCACGCACAAAGGGAATTTATATTTCGGAAACATTTGTCCAAACATCACTTCAAAATCATCGTTCGTTGAAAAATGCGCCGCGCTTGATTTTATTGGTATTTTAGGGGTACAAAACGGGTTGGCGGAAATCGGGCTGCCTTTTAGTTGTAACGGTGCAAATATGTGCATTACAAAAGACTTTTACACAACAAGTTACAAGACAAACGAAACATTTTCGTCGGGCGACGATGTATTTCTACTCCACACAGCGAAACAAATTGACACAAACAGCATACATTTCATACAAAATAAACAAGCAACCGTTGGCACAAACGTTCCCCGAACCATATCGTCATTTTTCAACCAACGATGCCGCTGGGCTTCAAAAGCAGGCGGTTACAAAGACAAAGTTTCCATTTTAGTCGCGCTCATTGTATATTTATATTGTTTTGCGCTAACAACTGCATGCGGATTTGCGTGTTTCGGCAACAAATTGGCTTTTGTATGCTTTATATTCTTGTTCTTGGTAAAACTTTGCATTGACTCTATACTTTTTTTTACAACACGATCTCATTTCAACTCGGCATCTTACATTTGGCTTGCCGTTCCGTTTGAATGCGTTTATTTTTTTTACATCACCATAGTTCCAATTGCATCAATTTTCCATACAACAAAATGGAAAGAGAGGACGATAAATTGATAGTAATTCATTGAAGTTTTGTATTTTTGCGCACACAAAGTCACGTGCAATGGCATTAAATTACATTTGGATAGCATTTTTTCTCATCGGTTTCGTGGTGGCCGTCATCCGACTGATTTTCTTCGGTGACACGGAAATTTTCTCGCAAATTATGCAGGGCGTGTTTTCCGACGCCAAAAACGGTTTTGAGATTTCGCTTGGTTTAACAGGCGTTTTAGCTTTGTGGCTCGGCTTTATGAAAATTGGTGAACGAGGCGGAGTAATCAATGTCCTTGCAAAATTAATCGCACCATTTTTCAGAAAAATATTCCCTGAAATTCCTAAAGACCACCCAGTATATGGCACAATTATGCTCAACATTGCGGCAAATATGTTGGGACTCGACAATGCAGCCACGCCAATGGGATTGAAGGCTATGGACGAAATGCAAGAATTTAATTCAAAAAAAGACACTGCATCTAACGCACAAATTATGTTTCTGGTGCTGAACACATCGGGATTGACGCTCATTCCCACTACTATTATGGTGTATCGTGCACAAGCCGGAGCAGCCGACCCGACCGACATTTTTCTGCCAATCCTATTCGCCACGTTCTTTTCCACGTTAATTGGATTTATTGCTGTTGCTATTGTACAGAAAATCAATCTATTGAACAAAACAATTCTATTATATCTTGGTTCAATCACCGCCATAATTGTTGGTTTGCTAATTTACTTGAAATCATTGTCTCCAGAAACACTGGGAGTGGTTTCGAGTGTGCTGAGCAATCTCATATTGTTTTCCATAATTATTTCGTTTATTCTTGCAGGAATCATACATAAAGTCAATGTGTTTGAGGCATTTATCGACGGTGCGAAAGAAGGCTTTGGCGTAGCAATCAAAATTATTCCAAATCTTATCGCCATTTTGGTCGGAATCGGCATATTTAGGACTGTCGGCGGACTCGACCTGATTTGCGACGGACTTGCCGCTGGTTTCAACGCCATCGGCATCGACACCGAATTTGTACCAGCTTTGCCAACCGCAATGATGAAACCATTAAGCGGCTCAGGCGCACGCGGAATGATGATTGACGCAATGAACACCTACGGAGCGGATTCATTTGCAGGAAAACTCGCCTGCATTTTCCAAGGCTCCACCGACACCACATTCTATGTAATCGCCGTTTATTTCGGTTCGGTAGGCATCAAAAACACCCGTCACGCCGTTGGCTGTGGGCTTATGGCCGATTTTGCGGGTATAGTTGCGGCAATACTAATTGCATACTTATTATAAATTTTTCTAAAAAAAAGCCCCAAAGTATGCCACAAATCAAGATTTTTACTACCTTCGTTGAAATTTTATATCAATGAAGCTGAAAAGAATCATACCGAATTCGGTACTTCTCATAACTTGCCTTTTATTAGGTTCATTTTTCGTACACGAAAACAACGAACCAAAAGAGAAACTTATAATGGTTTCCACTTACGAAATCCTAAAATCATTCCACTATAGTCCTCAAAATCTTGATGACACATATTCCTCTCGGGTTTTTGATTTGTATCTAAAAAGTTTGGATTACAACAAAGTGTATTTCACCAAAGACCAAATTGATATTCTTTCATCATACAAAACAAAAATTGACGATGAAATAAAAACTAATTCATTGGAGTTCTTTGATTTATCATTAGAATTAATCAACGGTCAGCTCAAGAAAATTCAAGATTTATATCCAAAATTATTACAAAATCCTATTGATTTTTCTGTAAAAGAAGACATAAACATCAACTCTGAAAAACGAGATTTTTGCAATTCACAGGCAGAATTAGAGGAATATTGGCGTAAATACATTAAATATCAAGTTCTTACGGAAATTATCTCATTGGAAAACGAAGAAAAAAAGAAAACTGAAAACAAAGAAAATTTCACTTCCAAAACTCCCGTGCAACTTGAAGACACTGCCCGTCAAATCATCAAAAAACGATACGACACCCGTTTTAAACGTATTGCGAAAATTTCGCGAAATGACCGTTTTTCTTCGTATGTAAATGCCATTGCGGGCGCATTCGACCCACACACGAACTATTTTCCGCCAACAGAGAAGGAAGATTTTGACATATCTATGTCGGGCAAATTGGAAGGCATTGGTGCTACACTTTCCGAAAAAGACGGCTACATAAAAGTTGTGGAAATCGTGCCTGGAAGTCCGTCATGGAAGCAAGGAGAACTGAAAGCGGAAGATATTATTTTGAAAGTTGCGCAAGGCGACAACGAACCTGTTGACATTATAGACATGCGTCTTGACGAAGCGGTTCGTCTAATTCGTGGTCCAAAGGGTACGAAAGTAGTTTTGACCGTGAAAAAAATCGACGGTTCAATTGTTACAATTCCAATTATCCGCGATGTGATTGTGTTAGAAGAAAAATATGCCAAATCAACAATAATTACAACCAACGATAAAAAAGCATATAAAATCGGATACATCTATCTGCCTCAATTCTATACCGACATGAACGACATCCATGGACGGAAATGTTCAAAAGATATAGAAAAAGAGGTGACAAAACTGAAAAACGCCAACGTTGATGGCATCTTGATTGACTTACGAAACAACGGCGGTGGCTCATTGAATGATGTAGTGGAAATTGGCGGACTATTCATAGACAAAGGTCCAATTGTACAAGTAAAATCAATGGAATCACCAGCACGGCAATATAACGACAACGATGGAAAAACACTTTACGACGGACCACTTGCAATTATGGTGAACACATTCAGCGCGTCGGCATCGGAAACTTTGGCTGCCGCTATGCAAGACTACAAACGCGCCATCATCATTGGTACAGAGTCAACATACGGGAAAGGCACAGTGCAACGGATTGTTGACATTGACAGGCTTGTTTCACACGAATACCAGTCGCAAAAGCCACTGGGCGCAATCAAAGTCACAATTCAGAAATTCTACAGAATCAATGGTGGCACAACGCAGTTCCAAGGCGTGAAACCCGATATTATCCTGCCTGATTTATATGACAATATCGACATCGGAGAAAAAGAGCTTGACTATCCGCTTCCGTGGTCAGAAATAAAATCGGTGCCATACACCACGTGGAAATCCGCGCCAAACATAAAAGATTTGGCAAAGAAAAGCGCAAACCGTACACAAAAAGATACAGCCTTCACGTTGATTAAGACCGCATCGAAATGGCTTGCCGACACGAAAGACCAAGAATCAATTTCTCTGGAAATTTCCACATTCAGAAACAAAGACGAGAAAGATTTGGAATTGTCGAAGAAATACAAAAATGCAGGAAAATCAACTGTCCCGTTTGAAATAATCAACTGGAAACCAGTATCAAAAGACAATGCCACATTGGATTCGGTTGAAAACAAACGCATTGAAGATTGGAACAAATCAATCAAGGAAGATGTGATACTTTACGAATCGTACCAGATTTTGTCGGATCACATAAAAAATCTTCAGAAATAATTCCAAAATCGACGAACATTTGAGTGATTTATTTCCTTCATTATTTTTTCTTTACAAAAAGAATTACTACCTTTATCGTGATAATTTTGGAGATGAAAAAATTAGGTATATTCATACTACTTGGGGTCTCGGTCTTGCTTCCAGTTGCATGCAACAACAAGGCAGAAGACGAGTCCACAACAAACGAGGATGAAGTTGCACAAAACGAAAATCTAAACAAGAACCTCGTGGGAATGATTAACGGCACAATTTATTGTGTTCCTTCACCTTACGAAATTATGGCGCACGTACAGAATTTGAATCTTCAATACAATCAAACATTACCAAATTCAGTGCTCAACCTCAACTTATACGAATCAAATTTCAAAAAGCTTCTCAATATGGGAATTTACGGGATAGATGTTTCGTATATGTCGCTCTACGACCAAGTTTCCGAAGCGTTGAATTATTTTGCCGCGCTCAAAACATTGGCAAATCAAATAGAACTTTCGTCGGTGTTTGACGCATTCACAATGGAACGCCTTGAGGACAATATGAACAATCAGGATTCCCTACTCCACATTTTGACGAAAAAATTCCAAGAATCCGACCGCCTGCTCAAAGGCGAAAACCAGATTGCAGAAGCGTCGCTCATTATGACAGGATGCTGGATTGAAAGCTTGTATCTGCTCACACAGATTGAAAAAATGAAACCAGACCCACGCACCACGCAGAAAATCGCGGAACATAAATTCGCCGCCGAAACAATCCTCAATATTCTGCGTCCGTACTACGACAAAAATTCCGACTTCAAAAATCTCATCAACGACATTGTGGACATTTGCTATGAGTTCGACGGCATAGAATACAATTATTCCTACGTGCCGCCCACAACATATCCAAACAAGCACCTCACGGTAATCAACAGCGAATCGACGTTGGAAATCCTACCTGAACACGTGGAACTTATCACACAAAAAATTGAAACACTTAGAAACAAGATAATTCAATAATGAAAAAATTTCTCACATTACTCGCATTATTCTCGCTATACATCGGCTCGGCTGCTTTTGCCCAAGAATCATGCGCCAGCCTGCTTACCGACGACTACGTGTCGAATGGGCAACATTACGCCACAAAAATTAATTTCGACGAGACAAAAGAATGCGAAATCACATTTATTGAGGGCAACGAATACCGCCTAATTGTCTGTTCAAAAGAAGCTCAGAAAGTACAAATGCAAATCATTGATAAACAGAACAATGTATTGTTTGATAATAAAAAATTCGACTATACAAATTATTGGAATTTTAAGATAAAAAAGACCATCAACTGCACCGTTCTGTTAACATTAGTTGATAACGATGTGAAAACCGATGAAATAATTCTGTTAGTTGGTTTCAAAAAATAGTATTTTTGCACACAAATTTTTACACATTATGAGTGAACGTATAATTGAAGCATTATTGAAATTATTTGCCGTGTTTGCAAAGGCAGATGGCAACAAGAGCGACAAAATTAAAATCGTTGAGTTATTTTTGGCAGCCCAGCTGAACAAAGATCTGGCAAAAAAATATCTGCCAACATTTGAGCAAGAATACGACGAAGTGATGGCCGACATCAACCGTATTACAGAAAAAGCAAGCGCAAAAGGCGATGTTGACACCGAAAAACTCAAATTCAAAATTGAGGCAAAATTGTCTGCCCGTATCCACAAAATCGGCAACAGTATCAACCAAGAGTTGACACAACGTCAGAAATTGTATGTTGTAATTAGTTTGCTGGAATTCGTTTCGACCGACAACAGCATCAGCGATTCCGATAAAGAATTCCTGAACGCATTGGTTGAAGACTTAAATATTGACAGTGAGGAATATACACAACTTTGTGACTTTATCCTCCACTCATTCCAAGAAATTCCTGATTCAGAGAACTTGTTGATTATCAACAACAAACAGGAGACTGGCGAAGAATTGGCAAAGCACATCAACTCGCCACACCTTACAGGTACAATTAAGGTATTCTACCTACGAGCTTCCAACTTGTTGATTTTCCGTTCGTTCGAAGTCGGTGAAATTTCTTTGAACAGCCAGCCAATCTACGAGGACAAAGTTACCATCCTCAACATTGGTACCGCTATCAGAAGTATGCAAATCACACCAATCTACTATAGTCAGATTTTGAACGCATTCAATTCTGGCAATACGCAGGAAGGTGTTGTATTTAAAGTTGATGACATTACCTACAAATTCCGAGGCGGAAATATTGGCTTACACGAATTTTCAATGGAAGAATCGTCGGGAAGCCTTGTCGGCATTATGGGTGCGTCGGGTGCTGGTAAATCAACCTTGCTCAACGTGTTGAACGGAAACTACATTCCAACTACGGGTAAAGTTACCATCAACGGCATTGACCTTCACAACGATGTGGAAAACAAACTGAATGGTCTTATCGGTTTCGTGCCGCAAGATGACCTTTTGATAAAGGAATTGACGGTTTACGAAAACTTGTTCTACAGCGCAAAACTCTGTTTTGACAACCTCACGGATGAGGAAATTGCCGAAAAAGCAGAGAAAGTGCTACAAAGTTTAGGCTTGTACGAACGTAAGGATAATGTGGTTGGCGACGAATTGAAAAAAGAAATCTCGGGCGGTCAACGTAAACGTTTGAACATCGCATTGGAGTTGATTCGCGAACCCGCAATCCTGTTCCTCGACGAGCCAACGTCGGGACTTTCATCGAAAGACTCCGAAAATATCATGGACCTTTTGAAGGAACTTGCTTTGAAGGGTAAATTGGTGTTTGTGGTTATCCACCAACCATCATCTGATATTTTCAAAACATTCGACCGTTTGGTGATTTTGGATACTGGTGGTTATCAAATTTATTACGGTGCGCCAGTTGATTCCATTATGTATTTCAAGGAACGCACCCGCCAAGCAGACTGGTTTGTGAGCGAATGTCCAACTTGTGGTAACGTGAACCCAGAACAGATATTCAACATTACCGAAGCAAAAATCTTGAATGAAGACGGTACCCCAATGTTGAACGAGAAACGACAGGAAATCAGAAAGCTGTCGCCAACAGATTGGTTCGAAATCTATCAGCAACATAAGAAAGAACCTGAACACAAGCCAATTCCGAAGGAATTGCCAGAAATCACGTTCAAAATTCCGAACTGGATTCGTCAGTTGAAAGTATTTATTGTGCGCGACTTGTTGTCGAAAGTATCAAATATGCAGTATATGCTTATCAACGCGTTGGAATCGCCAATCATCGCAGTGTTCCTTGCATTCATTATTAAATACTGGAATGTGGACGAAAGCGGTAGCGTTGGTTACAATTTGATGAACAACGTGAACATTCCTGTATATATTTTCATGCTTGTGATTTGTGGTTTCTTCATCGGACTTTCAGCCAGTGCCGAGGAAATTTTCCGAGACCAGAAAATCCGTAGCCGTGAATCGTTCCTACACCTGAGTTGGTCAAGTTATTTGGTTTCAAAAATCATTATTTTGCTTACTATCTCGGCTATCCAGGCATTTTTGTTCGTGATTTTAGGCAACTGGATTCTCGAAATTAAAGGAATGTTGTTCAAATATTGGTTTATGGCGTTCAGCGTGTGGAGTTTCGCCAACATCATTGGTTTAATCATCTCCGACTCTTTCAACGACATCAAAACAATATACATCTTGATTCCGTTCCTTGTGATTCCACAAATTATTTTGAGTGGTATCATCGTAAGTTTCGACAAATTGAACCCAACAATTTCCAATCCACAGGATATTCCTTGGTACGGTGAGATTATCACATCACGTTGGGCTTATGAAGGTTTGGCTGTTGACCAATACTCGAACAACGCTTATGAAGCACCATTCTTCGAATTGGATATGCGAATCAGCGAATGCAGTTACCGCAAAGGTGAGTGGTCTAACCAGTTGAATAACAAGCTGAACGACTGCATCAGATTCCAAGAATACAACGAAAACAAAGCCCAATTCGACAAGAATGTGGTTCTTGTTGCCAACGAAATCAGAAAAGAACTTCGGAACACTGGCAAAATTATGCCGATTTCGGAAAATGTTCTTGAAAATTTGACTTCGGAAAATGTTACCAAAGAATCATTGTTGGCTGCCCGCGAGTACGTTTCGCAAATCAAACAATACTACATCAAGCAAAACAACAAGTATCGTTCGCAAAAGGATAAATTGACACACTCAATTATACTGAAACTTGGAAACGAGGCATGCGAAGAATTGAACATTCCAAGCATCGAACGTACACCGCATATTATTGACAGTCTTGGTAATGCGGCATTCTTGAACATAAAGAAAACATACTACAACGAAAGTTTGGAAGAATTCTGTAAAAACGAAAACGATCTAACTGTGTTGATTGAATACAAAGGTAACTTGGTACAAAAAACCGACCCCGTGTTCATAACACCGACCTCGAAAGTGCTCCGTGCCCACTTCTATGCTCCAAAGAAACCATTCTTTGGTTCGTACCTCAGCACGTATTGGGCAAATGCTATTATTATTTGGATAATGTCGTTAATATGCTATTTTGCATTGTATTTCAGATTGTTACGTAAAGGTGTAGAATGGCTGGGAAATCTAAATTTTTCTAAATAATGGAATCAACACGACAAAACAAAGTTGCCCGATTACTGCAAAAGGAATTGGGCGACATTTTTCAAAAAGAATCGATGAATATGTTCCGTGGAGCATTGATTTCGGTGACCGTGGTACGCGTTGCTCCTGATTTATCGTTCGCCAAAGTGTATGTAAGCATTTTCGCACCAAGCAAAGACGAAAAAACGTTATTTGAAAGCATTCAGGATAAAACAAAAACTATTCGCCAAATGCTTGCGCAAAAAGTGGCAAAACAATTACGAATTATTCCGGAACTTGCCTTCTACATTGACGATTCCATTGAATACCAAGAGAATATAGAAAGACTATTACATTCCAGCAATTCAAAAGAACAAGAGAAATGAACTACGACCCAATCAAACGCTCATTAGGCTCCGTTTTTAATTCCAGCACATTCCTGCGAAAAGTGTTCTACACGCTTCTTGACATTTTGCTACTGCGCACCTGGCACATAAAGAAAGCATTCGTTCAATGGGAAAAAACGCTAACAACTGACTCTATTTCAATAATTGACGCAGGGTCGGGATTTGGGCAATATTCATATAATCTTGCATCTCAAAATCCCCGATGGACGATTCTTGGTATTGACGTAAAGCAGGAACAAATTGAGGATTGCAATCAATTTTCCGAAAAAATCGGTTTCGCCGACAGAATGAAATTCCTTGAAGGCGACATCACTAAATACGTATCACCAACCCCCGTCGATATGATTTTGTCGGTTGACGTGATGGAACACATTCTTGAAGACGAACAGGTATTCAAAAATTTCCATTCTTCACTGAAAGACAATGGTTTTCTGCTTATTTCCACACCATCAAACCTTGGAGGCTCCGATGTTCACGATGAATCCGACGAATCATTTATTGGCGAACACGTGCGTGATGGCTACAGCGTGGAAGACATTACAGCAAAACTGACGCGGGCGGGTTTCAGAACAATTCAAACAAGTTATTCCTACGGAACACCCGGACATATTTCATGGATTTTATCGATGAAAATTCCTATTTCACTGCTCAACATTACAAAATTATTCTTCATTCTATTGCCATTCTATTATCTTGCCATATATTGGATTTGCTTGATACTCAATATTTTTGACGTTACTTTTGAGCAAAAAACAGGCACAGGATTGATTGTTAAAGCGTATAAATAGAAATGTCGGTATCGTTTTTTTTTGCCAAAAGATATCTGTTTTCTAAAAAAAGTAAAAACGCCATCAATTACATAACGATGGTGTCGGTTGCACTCATTACGCTTGTCAGCATTGCATTGGTAATAATAATGTCGGTGTTCAACGGACTTTCGTCGGTTATTTCATCAATGTACAATGTGTTCGACCCCGACATAAAAATCACCGCAAAAACGGGCAGGGTCTTTTCTCTTGATTCCGTCGAAGAAAAGCTATCACAAAATACTGAAATTTACACTTTTACACCAATTCTTGAGGACGACGTGCTCTACACCTACGGCGACCGTCAAATGATTGGAAAACTCAAAGGAGTTGGTTCTGCGTTCACAAAAACATGCACCATTGATTCAATTCTTGTAGCTGGCGAATTTGTGCTGGAGCAAGATGGAATTCAATATGCATCTGTAGGTCAAGGTGTTGCCCATAAGCTAAGCGTGGGGCTTATGTTCCGCGACGTATTGTACATATATGTACCAGAACGAGGAAAGAAAAACGCCATTGTCCCCACCGACGAATACAACAAGACGCACGCCTACGCCCGAAGCGTGTTTTCGATTCAAATGGATATTGACAATGAATACGTCATCACTTCGCTCAACCTTGCACAAAGTTTGTGGAAATATACCCACAACGAAATTTCATCAATAGAAATAAAAGTAAACGACAACGCTGATATTCAATCAGTTGTAAAACAACTACAAACAGATTTGGGCAAAGATTTTTCCATTTGCGACAGAGATTCACAACACGAATTTATGTACAAAATCACCCAAGGAGAAAAACTTATCACGTTTCTCATCATCTCACTCATTCTTGTCATCGCTTCGTTTAGCATAGTTGGCTCAATGACAATGCTCATAATAGACAAACAACGCGACATTGCAATATTGAAAAGCATGGGAGCTGATTCCACGCGCATCAAACGGATTTTCGTGCTTGAAGGATGGCTCATCTCCATAATCGGAGCGATTTTGGGCATTGCTATAGGAATTGCAATTTGTATGCTTCAAGAAAAATTTGGCATAGTAAAACTTCCCGGCGCATCCGACAATTTTATTGTGCAAGCCTATCCCGTACGGGTTATCTTCAGCGATATTCTTGCCATTGCAAGCGTGGTGCTGTTCATAGGCTTTTTAACAGCATATTTACCAGTTAGAAAAATTTCAAAAACACATAAACAATGAATTTCTTAGATATTATCGTCATTATTCCAGTGCTTTGGGGTGCATTCAAAGGATTCAAAAACGGCTTGATTTCCGAAGGAGGAACCATAGTTGCTCTGATATTAGGCATTTGGGCTTCAGTTTCATTTTCCAGCACTCTGGCACAATACATTCAGGAATACACCTCTGTATTTCCTGAATATCAACAAATTGCAGCTTTTGCGGTAACCTTTATCCTCGTTTTGATTGCGTGTTTCATCATCACAAAAATCATTTTACGATTCTGTAAAGCAATCAATATCTTATGGTTAGATAAATTATTAGGTATCATTTTTGGTATGTCGAAATATCTCATCATTTTGGCGTTCCTATTTTATCTTGCCAACACACTCATAAAAACGTACGCCCGCAAACCTATTGAAGTTGTGGAAACTTCGGTACTTTTCAAGCCATTGGCTGAAACAGCCGAATCAGTTATTTCGGGCAAAATAACAGTACCACAAGTACATAATCCATCATTCTTTGAACCTTTTAACCAAATGAACAATGAAGATTAACAAAACAAATGCGGCACGATTTCTCGACAATCTAAAAATTCAATACGAACTGATTCCCTATGTTGTTGACGAAAATGATTTAGGCGCGGAACACATTGCTTCGCAACTCAACGAGCCTATTGAACAGGTATTCAAGACATTAGTGCTTCGTGGCGACAAAATCGGTCCGTTTGTGTGCGTTATCCCTGGAAATTTGGAAGTTGATTTAAAACTTGCCGCAAAATTGTCGGGAAACAAAAACTGCGATATGATTCATCTCAAAGAACTTCAGCCACTTACGGGATATATTCGTGGCGGATGTTCACCGCTTGCCATGAAGAAAAAATTTCCTACTTTTATACATCAATCCGCATTGGAACAAGAGTATATTTATGTAAGCGCAGGAATCCGCGGATTGCAAATAAAAATAAAACCAACAGAACTTATTGCCGCGGCACAAGCGACGGTAGGCGATATTGTCCGATAAAACAATACAACAATGGGATTTTTTTACACATTAGGGAAACCATTCAGAGCGTTGAATAACAAAATTCATTCGTTTTTCCACAACAACTACTTGAAGGAAAAGCTGAACTCAATCATTTTTGGTTCTGACACTCCAATCGGGAAGACATTCGATGTGATTTTGTTTGCGACAATACTTTTAAGTGTCGCCATAATCATGTTGGAAAGTATGAATTTCTTTCCTCCGTCAATGCGCACCGTTCTCCGCGTGCTGGAATGGATTTTCACGGCAATTTTCACCTTTGAATATCTTGCCAGAATCTATTGCATGGACACGCCACGGACATACATTTTCAGCTTTTGGGGAATTATTGACTTACTTGCAACTCTGCCAAGTTATTTGGGAATTTTCTTTGCTGGCGCTCAAGCATTGCTTGCCATCCGAATTTTCCGATTGCTCCGTATCTTCCGTATTTTCAAGCTTTTTGCATTTCTTAACGAGGGAACTTTGCTCATTCAGTCGTTGAAACAGAGTAGCAAAAAAATCATCATATTCTTCTTGTTTACAGTCATTTTGGTTGTTTCCATTGGCACTGTGATGTACATTGTTGAAAATGGTAGAAATCCAAACGGTTTTGAGGACATTCCCAACAGCATTTATTGGGCTATCGTAACAATGACGACAGTAGGCTACGGCGATATCGCGCCTTGCACAAGCTTGGGAAGATTTTTGTCGGCTATTATTATGTTATTGGGTTACACGGTGTTAGCCGTTCCAACTGGTATTTTTTCGGTATCATTGATTAATGAGGATAAAAAACGACGGACAAAAATCTGTCCGCAATGCCACGAACACACCGTCCACGACGATGCGAAATTTTGTAGCCATTGTGGAAAAAAATTCTACAGTGATAGTTCCGAAGAGTTACATACAGAAAACAATGAATTTAAATAAAATTATGAGAAAAAGACTTTTACTTATAGTATTTGTACTGAGTGCCAACGTATTACAATCATTTAGCCAAGAATTCATTTGGAAAGGCGGCTACGATTTTATTGGTGACAACAGAGAGTTCACCACATACTATGGCTATCCAGAAACGATTTTAGGCTCACGTCTTTCGGCAGTTATCGGCTATCAAATCGATTCAAATCAAGCTATTTTTGGAGGCGGCAGCTATATGGTGGAACACGGCGAAAAAATGTTCGCCCACGAACCAGTGTTGTCATTTTATTATCAATACAAGAATCAATTCCTTGATTTTCAATTAGGTTCGTTTCCAATTGAAAATGCCACATTCCCCAAAGTTCTTTACACGGACTCGTTGCTGTACTACCGACCGAATTACCAAGGCGCACGGGGTATCATTTCACACAAATTAGGACAGCAAACGCTCTTATTCGACTGGCACACACAAGTTAACGCTGGCTATTGCGAAAAATTCATCACGGGTTTGAGCGGCATTACTCACTTTGGAAACTTTTTCCTCACTGATATGTTCTACTACCGCCACCACGCCGAAGGAAATCGCGGTAGTAAGTCTGTTGCCGACAATGGAGGCTGGGGATTGAATCTTGGTTTCGATGTACGAAACACGTGGTTCGATTCGTTATCGGTTTCCACAGGATTTGTCAACACATGGTATAGCAACCACCGTGACACAACGTTCGTCAGCCCGTTACGGTCACTTGCTTCATATTCAACACTTTACATAGAGAAAAAATGTATTGGCATTGATGCGATATACTACCACGGCGAGGGCACGCACCTTCCGTGGGGCGACCCATTGTTCCGCTGCGGCCACTACGGACGAATTGACGCTATTTTGTATGTATTTCGGACTGATGCCGTCACAGCAAGTTTCCGTTGGTGTGAGCACTATGTTGACGGCGTTTTGGACAATTCACAACAAATTTATCTACGCGCAAGAATCGGAGGCACATTCAAAAAATGAGCGGATTGTACGACGACATACAATTTTTACCCGGAGTTGGGCCAAAACGTGCTGATTTGCTCAAAACAGAACTGCACATTTTTACCATCTACGACCTCATCAACTTCATTCCATTCCGCTACATCGACCGAAGTAAATTCTACACAATAACCGAACTTGCACCTGCCCAAGCCGCAGTACAAATACGAGGCAGATTTTTATCAAAACAATCTTCAGGAATTGGCGCAAAAGCCCATCTTAAAGCATTATTCACCGACGGAACAGGCAGAATTGAACTCACGTGGTTCAAAGGCATTAAATGGGTCGATTCATCAATAAAACTTGGCGTTGAATATGTAGTTTTTGGCAAAGTGGCCGACTTTCACGGCATATTGTCAATGACGCACCCTGAAATAGAAGAATTTTCAAAATTCAACAGCCGTCCGCAACAAGATTTCATAGGCGTATATCCTGCAACAGAAAAGACCCGAAAAGCAAATTTGAATGGCAAAATTATGCGCACCATAATGGAAAGCGCATTTGCAAAACTTGGACAAAATGCTATCATCGAAACCTTGCCATTCCACATTTTGAATGAATTTCAACTGCCGAATTTAGAAACAACACTTCGTTCGCTCCACATGCCTGCCGACCTCAATCAGGTTTCCAAAGCACAATTCCGCATAAAATTCGAGGAATTGTTTTGGGTGCAACTTAGCTTGGCTATCCGAAAACAAAACAACAACAGAACTGTCAAAGGGTTCCAGTTTTTTAGAAACAACGACAATATTTTACCCACGTTCTATAAACAAAAACTTCCATTTCCATTGACAAACGCACAAATTCGTGTAATGTCGGATATCCGCAGAGATGTGGAATCAGGGAAACATATGAACCGCTTGATTCAAGGCGATGTGGGGAGCGGAAAAACATTGGTTGCAGTGTTGGCAATGCTTATGGCTATTGACAACGGGTATCAAGCGTGCCTGATGGCTCCCACCGAAATTCTTGCACAACAACATGCGAAATCGCTCCAAGAATTTTTGGACGGACTTCCTGTAAACGTGGCGTTGCTCACAGGTTCTACGACAAAGAAAAATCGTGCGGAAATAGCCGATGGACTACAAAATGGAACAATCAACATCATTGTTGGCACGCATGCCTTGCTGGAAGACACCGTACAATTCCAAAATATTGGCTTATGCGTAATCGACGAGCAACATCGGTTTGGCGTGGCACAGCGGGCAAAATTATGGACAAAAAACTCCACACAACCACACGTGCTTGTAATGACAGCAACCCCTATTCCACGCACATTGGCAATGACCCTCTATGGAGACTTGGACGTTTCAATAATTGATGAACTTCCCCCTGGACGAAAACCTATCAGAACAGCAAAACTTCGCAATTCACAACGACAAAAGATGTATGAGCTTATGCGTGAGCAAATTGCGCAAGGACGACAAGTGTACATTGTATATCCATTAATTCAAGAATCGGAACGGCTTGATTTCAAGAATCTTGAGGAAGGCTATGCCACCATCACACACGCATTTCCTGAGCCAAGATATAAAACCGTGATTGTACACGGAAAAATGAAACCCGCCGAGAAAAACCTCGCTATGCAGAAATTCGCATCAGGCGAAGCACAAATTATGGTTGCCACAACCGTGATTGAAGTCGGCGTAAACGTGCCGAACGCCACCGTGATGGTAATTGAGAGCGCCGAACGGTTTGGGCTTTCGCAGTTACACCAACTGCGTGGACGTGTCGGACGAGGTGCTGATTTATCGTTTTGCATTTTAATGGCAGGCGACAAACTCTCTAAAGACGGAGATGCCCGCCTAAGCGCGATGGTTGAAACCACCGACGGTTTCCAACTTGCCGAAATGGATATGAAACTTCGTGGCCCCGGCGACATTGAAGGCACGCAACAAAGCGGTCTTCCAATATCATTTAAATTAGCAAATCTTGCCCGCGATGGACAAATCCTCACGCTTGCCCGAAATGCGGCATTTTATATTGCAGAAAAAGACCCAACACTTTCGCTTTCGGAAAATGCGATATTGAAAAAAGGATTACAAGAACGTAGCAAACAAAATGTTTCGTGGCGGGAAATCAGTTAAACCGTATCCATAAATGATTTTTCAATTCTGTTGAATAAAATAATACCAAAAAACAACAACAGAATCATAAACACAAAACTATAGACCAACGCACCCCACGAGAATACCCCAATACCAAACGCACCAAACTTAAATGTTTCAATAATAGAAGTAACTGGATTCAATAGAAATATCCATTGTTTATCGGTAGGAATCGAATTCAACGGATATATTATCGGAGTGGCATACATCCATAATTGCACACCAAACTGCAATAAAAAGACCAAATCACGGTACTTTGTTGTCATTGATGAAAATACGATACCAAAACCAAGACTTAATCCCGCACACAACAAAACCAACAACGGCAATAGAGCTACGTACACATTCGGGACAATTGGCACTTCCATTGTAACGTAATAATACACATACAACACCACAAACACTGCAAACTGTATCAAGAATTGTATCAGATTTGAGATTGTGGTTGCCAATGGCACTACGATGCGGGGAAAATATACTTTACCAAACACATTTTGGTTGGCAATAAACACTCCAGATGTTCCTGTCAAACACTGCGAAAAGTAATTCCACAATATCAATCCTGCAAAATAAAACAATGCTCCCGGCACGCCATCGGTTGAAAGTCCTGCAAGATTTCCAAACACAAACATAAACATTATGGTGGTCAAAACAGGCTGCACGACCAACCAAAGCGGGCCCAAAATTGTTTGCTTATACACTGTCACAATATTCCGTTTTACGTACATCATCATCAAGTCGCGATAATGCCATATATCCTTCAAGTTTAGTTGCAATAAACTTGACATCGGTTTGATTACAGTATATTCGTTCTGTTCCATATTTCAATGGCAAAGATAGGGATTATTATCAAAAACGACAAACAAAAAGGAGATGCGGCAAAACCACATCTCCTTAGTATCATACGTTTCAATTTGATTAACGAAGCAACATCACACTTCCGTATTTTGTTGTTTTACCGTTACCATTATCGAAACCAGGCCATACCTGTCCATCAAGGAATGTAGCCTCCATTTTCCAGATATACATATCCGACTTCATCATCTTGCCATCGTAGCGTCCATCCCAATAGCCTACGAACATGCCATCTTTCACCTCGTTAGAGAACCACAGCAAGTTACCCCACTTGTCATATACCGAGATTTCGCAAGTCAACAAGTTGAAACCTTTTGGCGCAAATGTTCTAACTGCATGGGCTGGATTCGTCGGAGCAAACGCGTCAGGCACGTACAACGACGAACTAACGTTCACAAAGATGCATTCCGTATAACTTGACTTACAACCAAAGTCGTTGGTAACCTTCAAAATAGGACAGTTATAACCGTACAGATAGCCACCCTCACGAATCGGGAATTTACGTTTATCGTACGGGATCACAGTGTCAACTTGATTTTCAGCACCTTGATGACCATAACACCATTCCAACGTATATGCGATAGGTTCAGCAACTAAATTACCTTCAGCATCTGTTGTCCACAAACTATCTTGTATTGTGCTGTCAACCAACTCAATAACATTCGACGACCCTGGCATTGACCATCCAAATGAAGCGATTGGCTCTGGTGCAATTCGAACAATAATAGTATCGAATCCTTCGCAACCTGCCCATGTTTGTTCATACACAGTCAATGTGTCAATACCAACCTCCAACCAGTCGATGTAGCGAACTGAAGTTGAAGAAGCGTCTTTCGAGTAGTTCAAATGGTTACCTGTTACATTCCAGAAATACTGGCTTGTCTTTTCATATTGAGTATAGTAGCTTTCGCCAATACTACCCATACAAACAGAATCTCTACCGAACAATTTAGTTTTTGCCGCTGGAGCAACCACCATTGAAACTGTATCGCGGAGACTTTCGCAACCCAACAAGTTTTCTTCGTCGTACATATTCATATCATATACAACATAATGGTAGATACCTGTATCCAACGATTGTCCTGGTTGGAATTTATACGATTGACCGTGGTATTCCAAAGGCAATGTTCTTCTGTTTTCGTCGCCAATGCTTATCCACGTAGTGTATGGGCTACCCAAAGAACGAAGTTGCTCAATATTTTCGCCAGCACAAATTGTTGTTGTGAACACAATTGGCTTACGAGCACGTTCTTTAACCGATACATTCATTGAAACCTCATCGCTTGTACAGAAAATATTGTCATATACATATCGGTACGACGCAAATACTTCGTATTCACCAGCGGTGTTGATTTCATCAACAGGAGTAATTGAATGTTCTTCAGAATCTTCTTCTACGAATTTAGAAACTTTTCCATTACGAACCCTCCAAACCACTGACGAACGATCTGTTAATTCTGGTTCAAATGTTTGTACTTGGATAGATTGAATTGTATCATACACACAAATCGTTCTATCTTCGTCGATCGTAATCACAGGATGTTTGATGATAAACAAGGTGTCAATTGCAACCTCACTGAAGCAACCATTTTGCTCGCGGATGACGTAATACAATTTGTTTCCAAATTCGTTCACACCAACTTCTGGTTCATAGGTATAACCTGATGCAATCGGCATTGTCAAATCTTCATCGGCATACCATTTATCCAACAACAAGTCAGTTGACAAAATTGGAACATTCGCAGTATCACCTTGACACATATTACCACCCAATACATTTGGTTTTTCAGGTTGTTTGTTGACCATATACGTTATGTAACCTGCAGGACCTTCACAACCATTAACTGTTTGAGTAGCATAATATTGTTTCTTACCTGCGGTAATGTCAACAGTTTGATAGTCATTGTTTGGCTCGCCTTCATTCAGTTTAGTAACCTTATCTGAAGCATACCAAGTGATGTCGGTACCTTCGGCGTGAAGGATTGGAGCCTCATCATACGTACACAAACGATCTTGTGGTGAAATTCTTGGAGCGAATGGCAGCGGTTTCACTTCGAATGAAATCGGAGTCAATGGACTATTACAGCCATTTACTGTCTGCATTGCGTAGTACAGATATACACCAACTGTTGTATCAGCAGGTTGATATGTATTGCTGTTCACCTTCAATGTTTTCGATTTTCTTGCATCAGAGAACCAAGTAATGCTGTATTCCTCTGTTTCGCTACCAACAGCCTCAATCACACGATTGTCGTTGCTTGCTTCTTGGTAACAAATCTTGTTTGGAATAGAATCCGGAGCAGCAGGATTTGGTTTTACCTCGAATGTCTCGTATGTAAGCGGACTGAAACATCCTCCAATATATTGAGCCGCATATACCTTATTGGTTCCAACAATTGCATTGATTGGCTGGTATGTAGCACCCTTGCCGTAAGCCGACAACGTATCGATTTTGCTACCATCGTTTGGTGTAGCAACTTCGCTGTCGTCAGCATATTCAAACCAATAGATACGTGATGTAGCATCTTCGCTTGCAATTCTAAACTGTGGATTTTCGTCGCCATCGCAAATAGCTGGCGCGGTTACAGCAAGAATCTTTGGAGATGTAGTAGCTTTCATATTTACAGCAACTTTAACTGGCGAGCTTTCGCAACCTTCTGGGTGAGTCAAGTTCGTATAAGGCTCGTCGTTCCATTCCGATACAAAGTAATAGTAGAATCCTGCATGTGAAGGATCGCTGTCTGGAGCAAGATTTGGAGTATATGTTCCATTTCCTGTTTCTGTATTTGTCGTACCATTTACGAATGTAGTGTAATCCTTACCATTTGCACTTTCATAGAAACGGTAGGTTGTTTTTGCAATATTACGAGCATTATCTTTATCCATCCATTCGCCTGGAATTGCCGTCAACGTTGGATTGCCGTTATATACGCAGGAATCAACATTTGCAATTTCAACATGAGGTACTGGACAAATCTTGATTACCACTTCGGCTGGCGTTGGTTCACTATAGCAAACCATAGCGCTGTTGTTTGTTCCAGCCTTGTATTGGCGAGCGTAGTATTTTTTGTTAGCCAACACATTTGGCGAATCATTGGTTTGATACTTATTAGCCGTTGAACCAGCCGTAAATGCCAACTTATCTTCCTCGTCGGTTGATGCTGCATATTCGTACCACGCAATGCCATCGCCATCAGTTTTAACAGCACCTATTTCCACAGGATTTGCTTGTGTTACAATTGCGTAGAAACTTGTGGTTTCAGGAGCTGGCAAGTAAATCACTTCTATGTCGTGAGTTTTCGACGACTGACATGATTTTTCATCAGTATATGTATATGTTACTTTATAGTCACCTGATTTTGTGCCATTTGCTTGAGGATAGAACACAGCCGAATTTGAGTTAGCCTTCAAAGCTGAAGCGTCACCTTCAATAGCCCACTCACCAATACCAGTTCCATTTTCAGAGCTTGCGTTCACCGTAATCAAAACTTCTTCGGTGCTGTAGCAAGCAGTTTCCTTTTCTTCAAGTTCAATTACAGGCAACGGATAAACCGTTACAGTAACTGATGATTTTGGACTCAAACAAGCTTTCTTACTTTGAGATTCAACAGCTTCGTATTGAACTTCGAAATTAGTAACGCCTGCCACATCATTACTTACAATATTTGGAATTGCCAACGACGATGCACTTTCTGTCATTTTCACACCTTCTTTGTACCAAATCCATTTTGTAACACCGTTTTCGGCACGTAATGCAACAGAAGCACCTTCTTCTGCACTCAAATTATCAAGCGGTTTGCCCAAACAAGCAGCAACAGGGTCGATTTTTGGTGCTTCCCAAGGACAGTCAACCAATCGCAACACTACATCAGCAGGAGCACTTTCGCAACCGAATGCATCAACTTGATTAATCCAGAATACTTCGGTAAGCGTAAGCTGACCATTTGCCTGAGCCTGCAAATCATCTTTATTCAACGTAAGAGTAGTACCTTCATTCAATTTTGAGTTCATCAACTCATCAGCATACCACTTCATTGTTTCTCCAGTTGACGATAATTCACCTTTCACATAGTCATTAGGAATATTAGCAATGTCATTAATCAACCACGTATATTCCTGTGAATCTGGGGCTTTCATAAAGTGAGCCACCGTATTTGATTTTTCAGTACTACTACAAGTTACACCATCGGAATATGGTTCTGTAGTATAAGTGTATGTAAATTCAACAGGAAGATTATCCCCGTCATAATCACCAGGAGTCCAAGTTGTTCCATTTAAACTTCCAGAACTTGCCGTCAAGCTACCAACCGCAGGTGCTGTGGCTACTGGCGAAATAGAAACTTGAATAGCCTCATTGCCTATTTTACAAACATTTGGTTCTGAAGTAACCGTTACCACTGGATTTGGAACCACGTGTACAGTAACCTTTGTACCTACCGACCAACAATCTTCGTCGATTGAGTATTCTGCAACATAGTAGTCTTTTGTTTCTTTTGTTGGTTTGTATGGAACAGCGGCTGCACCTGGCGCATTAACCGAAGAACCAGAAATCTCCCATCCCATAGAGCTAACTTGGCTGGCATTCTTACCTACTGGGTTTTCAGTCAACCATGCAATACGATAGTCAGCAGGAGGATTGTCGCCTTCGGTACGTGTACCTTCCAAGAAATTATTTGCGATGTTGCTTTCTGTTTCCGATTCACAGATATATCTATCGGCAAAATTAACCGATGGAGCCATAGCATTACATTTTGACACATTTAATGTAACAATCACACTATCACTGTAACAACCTTTATCAGCAACAGGAATCATCTGACGAACAGCAAATGGATATGAACCAACCAATGCGTCATCATTACCAGTTTTCGCATTTTTCACATCAGCAACAACGAATGATGTTCCTCCATCCTGAAGAACGCTGCCTCCTGTATATGGCATCCATTGCAAACCAGTTCCATCGGTATTTTCGTTTGACGAAGCTGTTAATGTTTCATCACCTTCCAATACGTGTAACGAGTTAACCATTTCGTTTACATCAGCTCCAGCTGTTGGAATCTTAGGTTTCTTAATAGTAATTGTATAATCATCAACATTTTGACATTTATACGCATCAGTATAAGTGTATGTCATTTGGTTTTCGCCTACAGCAAGTCGGCTTGGATCGAACGTTTTCGAAGAAATAGCTCCCGCCCAAACTTCTGTTCCGCCAGTCGCAGGTGTTGAAGTTAATTGACCTTCTTCGTCGGTTGAATATACCGTAGTGGTTAAATCAACAGCAGCGCTATTGTAGCAAATTTCATCCTTAGTAATCGGATTGATCTCAACTGTTGGCAATGCGTGAACCACAAATGAATTTGTTGTAGTTTGCACACAACCTTTTGCGTCTGTATAAGTCAACGTAACCGTATAAACACCTTCGCTTCCTTCAGTTGGAGTAAATGTGCCATTGTCGGCTATTGAACCTTTATCAATAGAATATTCAAACGTACCCGTTGTTGGGTTTGTTTTTGTAACCGTGATTGGGTCGCTGTTATTACCGCTTACGCAGACGCTTGTGTTACTCAATGTGAACGAAGGCGTTGGCAATGCATTCACAATCATAATTTGTTCTGCGGTTCTTTCTGTTTTACAACCCTTATCACTTTCAAAATCATACGTTACAGTATAAGAACCTGCTTCATTATCACTTGGAGTGAACGTAGCTGTTGTTTCTCCTGTTTTTACCACATTCGTTGACCACGTTCCAGTACCAGCCATCGAAGGTTCAACGGTTGCTGTGATAACCTGTGCCGTTGTTTCAGTGATACAATGTTCATTATTTGGAGTAGCCAACGTTGCTGTTGGAACCGGATGAACAGTTATTTCACCTTCAACATGTCCCGTACAACCATTCTTATCAGCAACTTTTACCGAGAACGGATATGTTTGACTTGCTGTTACATCAGCACCTGAGAATGTTGGATTGGCAATTTTTGTCGCATTGAAATACTGTGTTGCGTCACCTGTCCATTCAATTGATGTATAGGTATCAGCTTGTCCAAGCGTTAGAGTTGCCGAAGAGTTTTCACAAATCTCTTCATCCGACATAATGAATGAAGGTTGCAATTCAGCATTTACAACAACGGTGATTTTTGTTTTATCACTTTCGCAACCAGCTTTTGTTTGTGTTACAAAATATTCAGTTTCACCAGCTGAAGCAATACTTGGCGTTGGAGCTGTTGCTGACGTACTACCATTTGGCAAGTACCACGTTGCAGTTGCGCCATTCGCAATAGTTACCTCCAAAGGTTTCACAGTTGATGGATCAGCTGTTGTACAGTATGAAATTGTTGGCACAGCAACAGGAGCATCTGGTTTTGGATCGAATGTCAACGTTACCTTATTTGATTCTTCAGAAACGCAACCATCCTCGCTTGTGTAAACTACCGAAACATCTACTGTTTCTGGATTTGGCCATGTTGCATCTTTTGTAAGCGATACCGAGCTGCCATCGCCTGTGGCACCATTCCAAGCATATTCACCACCAGTAGCGGTTGTGTTGCCAACCTTTGCAGTTGCGTCAACCGTCAAATCATTGCCTGCACAAATTTGTGTTACAGGAGCAGCAACCGTTACTGTTGGTTTTGCAAAGATTGTAACGCTCTTTTCAGCGACTTCGCTCACGCAGCTCTTTGTTCCTGCCTGGTTTGTTGCTGTCAACGTATAATTGTAAACTTTTGCGCCACTTGCAGTTTGTGTAGCAGCAGAACCTGAGCCATCACCACCCCACGCTAATGTAGCGGCAGAAATGTCAGAACTACCTGTCAATGTGATTGTGTTTGGTTCGCAGACTGATTCTTCAGAAGCATCGATTGTTGCTGAAGGAATGGCGACGATAGTCACCGTTGAACTTCCTGCATAACCTGAAGCTACCGCTGGACAATATTTATCGCTCAACGAAGCGATTGCATATTCATACGTAGTATATGCGGAATTTGGAGAAACCACATTCTTCGGAGTGATAGTTGCGGAAGTACCATTAGCAGTTGCCGAATTAGCAGTTCCGCCATTTTCGGTGTAACTATATTCAAATGGAGCATTACCCGTAAACGTAAGAGTAATGTCATCAACATTGTCGCCCACGCAGTAATCTGCACCTTTACCTAATTTCACAGTTGGATTGTCGGCTGCATTCAAAGTTACTGTTGCAGTTGCCTTACATTTTGAGTTTGGCATCAATGCATCAACAACCTTTACTATATATGTATCAGCTTCGTCTGCTTCGAAAGTAAGTTGGTCTGTTTTTGAAGGACCAGCTACGATATTCGCATCAGCTTCCGAACCTTTATACCATGTATAGGTAAAATCTCTTGCATTTGCTTGAGCTGTTGGCGTCAACATTGATTTGTCACCCGGGCACAAATAGCCGTCAGCATCAGCTGAAGTAATAGTTACCGCCTTTGGCTGCGTACACGGACATTCCTCAGAAATAGGAATCTTTATACGGTCGCAGAAACCTTGTTTCGTTTGGAATTTTATATTAAACGCATGACCACCGCATCCTTGTTGATTTGGATTGTTTCCATTTGCCATTGTAGTATATTGTAGGATATTTCCTGTCGCATCGTCAACAGTATTTGTTGAAATATTCGACGAGCCACGTCCCACCTTAAATCCCATATCCGCACCAGATTTTGCATATTGTGTCATTGTTATAAAATACAGACCTGGGTCAAGAGTTACAGAACCCTCAGCCGTATAAACGTTAAATGCATTCTGGTTTGTTCCCGTTACAGAACATTTAGCTGTCAATGTTCCTTTACGTGCTGATGTATTTGCGATATAACCACCATTATTATATGTAGAACCGTAAATAGTGAAAGTTACAGTACCAATACCTTCGGTTCCAGTATTGTAAACCCATGCATTTACATTGAAATCGCACGCCGTGATTGTTACAGGTTCTTTTACTGTGAAACCTGTTGCATACATATTATTAAATGTACCAGCATTCATATAATCGGCATTCGAAGTCCATTGCATGGTTCTTTGAGGAATGAATGTTCCACTTGACGAAGATGTTTCTTCCACATACACATATCCTTTACCATTATTCAATGTAATAGATGAGAAATCAGCCTCTTTTGTCTCGCTACCAACCGTAGTGGCAATTGGAGTTCTTGCTGATTCCGAAGCATACCAAGAATATATAGCACGATTGTTTGTGGTCGTTACTCCAATTTGAGGAATCTCGCCTTTTTCCGCACAATAAATAATTTCATCGGGCACAGTAAATGTTTGAGGATATGCCGCAATTGTCATTTCTGCAATAGCAGGGTCGTATTTCACACAACCAGAACCAGTACCACTTTCAACGTGTTCTATCATTACCTTATACGTACCTGGCTCCGTAGCTTTATATTTGGTTCCCTTTGCAGAAATCAAACCACTTGCCGAAGTAATAACTTCTCCATCTTTATACCAAGTAATCTTGTAGTGTGAAGCTAATTTAGCATCAATAAGGAATCCCGAATTCAATTCTTGACCATTAAAAGCAGACGCACAAACTGTCATATCACCTGGTGTCAAATCAACAGTTGGGTTCGGTTCACGAGGATTACAGTTTGCAGGAGGATTGATTTTTGTAGCCACATTCTTCGACTGCGTACTACCAATACCCAACTGGCCATAATCGTTGCACCCCCACGCATAAATATCACCATTATCCAATCCATAGAATCCCCATGTATCACCACGGTTGATAAGGACTACATTATTATGAACACCTGTTGAGGAATATTTGATATACTCAGCTCCTGCTTTATCAGCCGATTGTCCGATTTTTGAGCCCGTAGCACCACCACCACCGTCTCCACAGCCACCGCCACCCCAAGCAACAGGCTTGTTGTCAGCAGTAATAGCCATACCATAACCTTGCCCTCCAGCAACCCATTTCGCAAGCAAATACGTACCATCGTTACTTGCACCTGTTGTTAAACCTTTACGAACACGAAGTGGTGTTGAATAACTTGCACCATCCGAATACCAAGAATAATTTGCATCAAGCACACCAGCGGCATTATTCCATGCACCATTACCCCATGCCCAAATATATCCATCAACATCCAAACCATAGCCTTCACCATCACCACAACCTAAGAACGTAATGTTGTCAAGTGGTGAACCATCAGCATGTGCTACTGGACGAGCATAAGGGTCTGTTTTCTTACCTGGAGAACCAGCTCCACCTGTTTGAGCACGTCCCAACTGACCTTCACCATGTTCGTGTCCCCACGAATAAACAGTACCTACACCATCACCATCAGGGTCAACCAAGGCATACGCACAGTTATCACCGGCATAGATTTGAATAACACCTTGCAATGGTTTCTTGTTCGGAGTCTGCACAAACACAGGATATGGCTGATTTATTTGATTTCCACAACCTAACTGACCGTATGCATCATCATATCCCTGACCGTCAAAACCTTTACTATTTCCGCCCCAACCAACTAAACATCCCTTATACTGACCATCGCCCAAAATAGCAAATGTGTTGTTGTTACCTGCATACACCACATCAACATTACACAAATAACCGTCACATTCGTACTCGGTACCAGCCAACGGGCTTGTTCCAATTTTCACTTGAACAGGAGTTTCCTGAACAACGCCATCGGAATTCGGTATATTACCCGTACCGCATTGTCCCAAACTATTGTTACCCCAACACCATACCTTGCCACTACAGTCCAACGCAACAAAGTGAGCACCTGAACCACAGTTTACCTGCTGGATATACAATCCCTCTTGGGAGAAGAATGTTACTTCAGTAGGTTTATTCACCGCATTCTTGTGTCCCAAACCAAGCTGTCCCTTGGTATTGATACCCCACACATAGAGCACACTGTTTTCACAAACCATTGCAGAAACAGTGTTACCACCAGAAATGGTTAATTCCTTCTGCGCAAAACTACTCGCTGCGAGCGTTAGCGTACAAGCCAAAAATAAAACTAAACGTTTCATAACTATAGAGATGTTTTGAGTTTCTATACTATTTTTCTATTTTAAGACGCAAAGTAAAGAAAAAAAGTTACACGAAGTGCAACTTTTTTTCACTATTACGTTTTTTTTGTGATTTTTTTCTGAATTATCTACTTAGGCGTGAACTAATCGCAATTATTAGAATACAAATTCTTTTCTGTTACATTCTGTCTTCAGCAACAGAAAGTAACCAAAGAATGCCGTCGCCGCCGCATCTTCGCTAAAAATCTTCTCACTCCACTAAACTCTCGGGGATGGCGCCCCCACACAACCCCACGCCGCCAAGCCGAGAGTTCTTAACGTTCCGTTCAAAGATTTTCTTAACGCTCATCTGCGAAGGCGAACCATCATCGTTAAATGAAGATTAATACACTATGTCACTAAAAGAAAATCTTTGTTAGCACGACGTTCCGACTGAGCCGAGAGGCGTTTAGAAAATCAACGGAGTGAAACGTAAAAGGCGTTGGTGCCTTGTAACGATAATCTATTCCATACGA
>DFGI01000091.1 GCA_002371705.1 Bacteroidales bacterium UBA3754 | reverse complement strand
CATTCGACGACCCTGGCATTGACCACGTGAAGTGGGCAACTGGAGCTGGAGCAACATGAACAATCAAAGTATCGAAGCCTTCGCAACCTGCCCATGTTTGTTCGTACACAGTCAAAGTGTCAACACCAGGTTGTTGCCAATCTATATAGCGCACCGAGGTAGATGTCGCATCTTTTGAATAGTTCAGGTTGTCGCCAGTAACTGTCCAGAAATATTGGCTGGTCTGTTCAAATTGCGTATAGTAGCTTTCGCCAATTGAACCCATACAAACTGAATCACGTCCAAACAATTTCGTGTGTGCGCCTGGAGCTACGACCAAATCAACCGTATCGACTTCACTCTTACAACCAATGAAATTTTCTTCGTCGTAGATGTTCATATCGTAGATTTCAAATTTGTATGTACCTGTATCAAGTACCGAACCAGCTTGGAATTTATATTTTGGTCCATGAAATTCTTCTGGCAGCGTACCGCTCAAACTCTTCCATACTACATTTGGACTTCCCAAAGCCTGCAATGCATCTATTTCGTCACCTTGACAAATCACTTTCGAGAACACAATCGGTTTGCGAGGTTGCGCCTTGATTGAATAATTCAAATACACTGGGTTACTCTTACACGTCATTGTTTCATCGTAGCGGCACGCAAACACAGCGGAAATTGTGTAATCGCCCGGCACATTCAAAACGTTTGTAGCCGTGATGTTATGTTCTGCATTATCAACCATATTTTTCGTAATTGTTCCATTCGAGATTTTCCATTCCACGAATGATTTTTCCGTCAAAACAGGTTGAAAATCAGTAGCTTGAATCGTAGCAACTGGGTCGTAAATACAAAGTACCGTATCGTTTCCGATTGAGAAACTTGGCACATCAATCACGTGAAGGATAGCTTCAACCATCTCGCTCACACAACCATTACGTTCACGTTGCACGTACATAATTTTGTCTTTACTTCCAACTTCCTCAACCATAGGAGTATAAGTATAACCCGAAGCCATTAGCGTGGTTTGGTCGTCGGAATACCATTTGTCGGTCAAACCATCGGTAGAAAGAGTTGGAATGTTTGTGTCGCCGGCACAAATACTTGCTCCAACTGTTTTTGGATTTTCTGGAGTTGGATATATTTGATATACAACCATTTTCGTCGCGCCTTCGCAACCACGGACAGTTTGCGTAGCATAATATTTATGTGTTCCGCGGCTCATGTCGTTCACCACATACGAGGCATCTTCAATCAACAAATCGGTAGCATTTACATCAGAATACCAACGAATGCGTTCACCTTCGGCAGTCAAAGTTGGTTGCTCATCGTATTCGCACAAGCGTGCTGGCGCTTCGGTAATTGAAGGAGGCATTGGCAACGCTTTGATTTCGTAGGTTACTTCGGCAAGAAGACTTTCGCAACCACGAACTTTCTGCGACACATAATACGTATAAACATCTATAGCCTCAACCGATGGTTTATAGCCTTCCTCGCTTGCCCGCAACGGTTGCGTTTTAGCCGCATCGGCATACCAGTTCAATACGGAGCCGCTTTCGCCTTGTGCTTTCAAATACACAGCTTCTTCCTCGAAACAGATTTCCTTATTTTCAACTTCAGGTTTTTCTGGAATAGGATTAACGGTATAGACAGTTGCTGTTCTTTCGCTGTAACAGCCGTTGTTCAACGCAACGCCCCAAACAGTGTGGTCGCCAACATCTTCCAAATCAGGAACAAATGTAGCACCCGAACCAGCAGCCATACCTGTCGGCTCACCTATTTCACCTGGATTTTCGGTAAACCAAACAATGTCGCCAGCATATTGTGTAGCAATGAATTTCGGAGCTTCTTCCTTGAAACAAACTTCTTTCGGAGCTGCTGTCACTGTTGGAGGAAGTGTTTTCTTCATCGTTACGGAAACCTTCACAGGCTTGGTTTCGCAGGCAAATGTTTCAGTTACGCCATACAAATCCTTGAACTGCTGAATGTTAGCATTTGATTCTGTCACGTAGTAATCATATACTTTCGCATCAGAGTCGGTAGTGATATTCGATGGTGTGAACTTGCCATCAGCGGAGTTACCCAATTCCGTCGTTTTTTCCGCATCCAAATAGAAGTGATATACCGAGCCACTTGGACGTTCAGCCCATTCGCCGCCAGCAGCCGACAATTCAGGAGCTCCGCTGTACAAACATGCTTCAGCATCGGAAATCACCACCGAAGGAATCGGACAATTCGCTATGGCAACTATCGCTTCGGTTGGCTCGCTATAACATTCGTCAACAAATTGACGGGCATAATAGTATTTTCCATTGATTTCCACATCGGTTCTATCATCAGTTGTCAACGCTTTTCCTGTACCAACACGAATTTGGTCGTTTATCAACGTTTCCGACGACAACCATACCACATCGGCTCCAGTTTCCAATTGGCTGGTAGCACTCACGGTAACATTTTCGGCCTGACCCGTCAATGCGTAGAAACCTTTTGTTTCAACTGGTGGCAAATACAACACCGAAATAGGAATATCCTGCGTGTTTATACAACCTTTGGTGTCTTTTGCCTGATAAGTGATTGTGTAATCTTTCACACCAGCATTTTTACCATTTTGCTGTGCGTAGAAAATACCATTGTCGCTGATAGCATCGGCATCGCCAGTGATTGTCCATGTAGCGGTGGTGGCACCATTAGCCGAAGTGCTCGAAGCACGAACTTTCGTTTCTTCGGTTGTATAGCAAATCGTACCTGGTTCGGTAAATGTGATTTCCGGCAAAGGCAACACAGTAACAATCACATCTGTTTTTGGACTTCGGCACGTTACCGTACTTGTAGCCTCTTCAGCTTCGTATGCAACAGAGAATTTCGTCACTTTAGCTTCAGAATTGCTTACCATAGTTGGAATGAAAACCGCACTATTGGCACCACTGATTTCGTTACCCGATTCGTCGAACCAAATCCAATTTGACACTCGGCTGCCTGTTGCCATTGTTTCAACCGCAGCACCTTCCTGAGCAGTCAAACTGCCGATTGGTTTATTCAAACAACGTTCTATGGAGTCAACTGTAGGAGCTTCCCATGGGCAATCCAACAAATGCAATGTAACCTCCTCTGGCGCACTTTCGCACGAATAATCGTCGGTTTGTGTAATCCAATAACTCTTGCGGAATTCCTTCAACGAGCCAACTTCAGTCTGAAGCGCATCCAAATCAGGCGCATAGGTTGAACCTGCGGCAGTTTGTGTAACTGGCGACAATTCGTTTGCTTTTGTTTGGGTATCGTACCATTTCATAGTTTTTCCCGTACTGGTTTTTGTACCATCAAGCAAATCGTTTGGTATTGTGGCGATTTTGCCAATCAACCAGATGTTTTCACTTCCACTCGGTTTGTCCATAAAATGAGCGGTTGTTTGCGATGTTTCCGTCGTGCTACAAACAGTACCGTCGGCATACGGAGAACTTGTCACCGTATATGAGAATGTAACTTCCTCATTATCGCCTTCGTAGTCACCCGGCATCCAGTTGAAACCATCCAACGTACCAACCGAAGGAGTAAGCGTTCCATTTTGAGGGTTAACCGTCACAGGAACAGTTTCAGAACCTTTCGCACAGATGTGTTCTGGTGATTCAATCGTCACCTCAGGATTGTCAACCACGTGAAGTGTGACTTTTGTTCCAGGAGACCAGCACAATTCCTCTCCATCGTATTCCGCAACGTAATATACATAATCATTTGCAGCCGTTACATCCACTGAACTTGCTGCTGGAGTGAATGACGTGCTTTCATCCTGCAATATCCAAGAATCGGCTTCTGTACCATTCTTACCGACAGGGTTCTGGGTCAGCCAAGAAATTTTCTGGTTGGTCAACGTGCTGGTCTGCGTAGCAGTGAATTCCTTCAATTCCGTACCAACACACACATATATGTCGGCTGATTTTGGAGCTTTCGCATTACATTTTGAAATGTTGGTCGTAACCATAACGCTATCGCTATAGCAACCAGAGCCGTTCACCGTCAACATTGAGCGTACCAAGTAATGATATGAACCAACCGCAGTTTCAGGGCTTTCATAGCTTGTTGACTCCGAAACAATAGTTTTTCCATTTTCAGGATACCACCATTGCAGCTTGTCGGCAGGAGCGTTCATCGTTGCCTCCATTGGTATCATGCCATTCAACACGTCGTTGTTTATCATAGCATTTACATCATCACCTGGAGTTGGAGTAGCAGGTTTTTTAACTTCAATGCTGTATGTGTTACTTACATTTTTACATTGGAATTTATCAGTAAACGTATATGTGAGAGTATTTGCACCTACTGTTTTTGTCTTAGGATCAAACACATTGCTTGTAGCCGATGCCGTACCTGTCCACACTCCCGAACCACCGTCGGCAGGTTCAACAGTTGTAGAGATTTCTATTGCTGCACCGTTGTAGCAAAGTTCAGTTGGATTTGTATCGTCAATAACCACCGTTGGCAAGTCATGGACAACCACAACATCGGTTGCCGGACTTGCTGACTGACAACCATTCGGGTCAGTATAAATCAACGAAATTGTATATGTTCCTGCTGAATGCATTTTGGGGTCAAACGCGCCTGTGGTAGCATTTACGGCACCACCGTTGTCAACCGAATAATCAAACGATCCATTAGCAACAGTTCCCGTTGTGGAAATAGTAACCTCGTCGCTATTATTTCCGCTTACGCACACGCTTGCATTGCTGACTTTGATAGTCGGAGTTGGCAAGTCATACACTTCAACCGAAGTTGATTGTTGGGCTGCAGGACAACCTTTGTCGCTCACAAAATCGTAAGTGACTGTGTGTGTGCCCACGCCAGCTGTCGAAGGTTTGTATGTTGCCGATGTTTCGCTTGATTTTGTCACATTGCCAGTCCATGTTCCAGTACCAACCACGCCTGCCGGGGTGATTGTGGCAGTAAGTGTTTGTTCGTTTTCATCGGAAACACATTCGTTTGTCAATGCGGAAAGTTTTGTGATTGGAAGTGGGTCGATTGTGATTGTTTTCTGTGAACTTCCTTTACAACCTTTTTCGTCAACCACGCTTACTTTCACCACATAATCGCCTGGTTCTGCCAAATTCGAGAATGTTGGGCTTTGAATTGAAGTTGCATCCAATTTTGCCGCACCCGAACCCGACCACGTTGTTGTTTTGTATGTACCTTCCACATTCAGCGCAATTGCCGTTCCTTCGCAAACCTCGAAATCTGGCAAAGCGGTAATCACAGGGCTCAACGTATCGTCAACCGTTACTGTTGCCATTGCACGCTCGCTTTCGCAACCATTCAATGTTTGGCTTACATAGAAGAATGTTTTTCCAACATCCGCTTTTTTCGTTGACGGAACTGGGGCAGTTGTCGATGCCGTGCCGCCCGTTTCGTTTGTTCCATACCAATTGAGTGTAGCGTTTGCCGAAGCAGTTCCTTCTATAGCCGAAGGCGTGTCGTCAACGCAATATGCTTGGTCTTTTACCGTTGGTTTTTGCGGAATTGCATAGAACGTAACGGTAACCGACTTCGTTTCTTTTGCATCGCAACCATTTTTATATGCCAATGTGAGTGTCACATCAGTATCAACTGTCACCGTTTTGGTAAGCGAAACCGATGCACCCGAGCCGATGACGTCATCATCGCCAGTCCATGTGTATTCGCCCGAACCGTCGTCGCTCACTGTGGAATTGAATGTAATTGTTTGACCGCTACAAACGGCTTTTTTATCAGATGTCAACGTAAGAATTTCAGGTTTTTCGTTGATTACAACAGTAACTTCCGACACTTCGCTCACACAACCTTCGGCAGTAGCCTGAATCGAATATGTTCCTGATTCTGATTTCGCCGACAAAGTTTTTGTCAAACCTGAATTTGTGAACGCTGTGCCATCTTTCTTCCACGTAGCCGATGCGCCTTGCGTTACTTCAGCCGAGAGCTGGATAGTTCCCTCGCCTTCGCAAATTGCATCATTGTCGGCGGAAAGATTTACCTCTGGCTTCGGATTGATAGTAACCGTAGCCTTGGTTGTTGGCAATGTGGCAGCCTCACAATATTTGTCGCTCAACGCAGAAATTGAATACGTTACCGATGAACCTGGAGCCGTTGGCAAGGTTGGAGAGAATGTTTTCCCGCTTGCAAGCGTTTGTTGCGACGACGTTGTCCCGTCGGAATACGTGAACGAGAATGTGTTTTCTCCAGTAAACGTGAATTGTACTGGTTTGGTGATTGTTTCGCCTTCGCAAATCACTTGACCACCCGAAATTGCCACCGTTGGAGCTTCTTTTGCAGTAACAGTGAATTCCGCCTGCGATTGACACGAGGTTGCCGTTGGATAATTCACATCTTTTACCAAAACGATATATTTCTGCGAACCTTCCACATCATCGTATTTTACCGACAAAGGCAGAGTAGCAGCGGTTTTCGAAGTAATAATGTTATTCGTTTCCACGCTACCTTTATACCATGTGTAGCTGAAATTGTCGGTACTTTCCTGCGAAGTTACCGTCAACGTTGTTTGGTCGCCAGGACACAACAATTCTTCGCCGCCAGTGATTGAGATTTCTTTTGGCTCTTTACACGTTGGACATTCAATGTACGTAGGAATAGCTGGCGAAATTGCGTAGCTCGCACAAGGATCGTCGGGGTTGAAAGCCGATTCCGCCGTGTTTTCCATTGTCCATTTGCCACCAGCAACCACACGGAAATAAATCACATCACCATCTTGCGCCGAAGCGAATGCCGTACACGATGAAATATCCTTGAACTCATCAACAGTGATTCCGCCCACATTCTTCCACGAAGTTTTCACATCAGGAGTTGTGGAATATTGATATTGGAAATAGGTGTTGTTTACACCGCCGAAATATTGTTTCAACATTTCCGAAACTTTCGCAAACACTTTCACACCATCGCCTGAACACGTTACCGTATCAGTATCAAATGTGGTCAAATCATAATATGCTTTGATTTGCGGTGCCGAACAAGCACGGATGATAATATCGTCGATTACAAGGTCATTACCATTTTGGTCAACATTACTATTGTTGATTACGTCCAAAATGATCGCATCGGAGCGTTCCAAATAAATATCGCCGGCAAGTTTCACCCACGTACCCGTACCACCTTCACTTTCAATGGTAGCTGTACCGCGAGCTTCGGAATAATTCGAAGTATTTCCTTGTTCAGTCAATCGGATTGTAACATCCACAGGATTGTACGTACCATTTGCAGAGTTTGTGAATACAGTAATATAACATTCATAGAACAACTGACGGTTTTGGCACAAATTATCGATTGTACGAGTATACAACGATTGACCTCCCGTGTTTGGTTTACAGTTGATGAACAACGCGCAGCCTGGAAGTTCGCCCGAATGGTCAACCGACGGATCAACTGGATTACGCGGACCACCAATACGACCTGCCCATTCCAACTTCGCACCATTAACTGGCGTTCCGTTGTATGTGGTGCCATTATATTGCGTCAACACACCAGCCACACAATAATCACCATCGCTCAATGGACCTGAGCTACTAAACTGACAGCCAAGTGGAGCAGGTGAAATTTGAGCCCTAAACGGTGTATTTGTTGTCTTTCTCACCTGTTTAGGATTGGTGATGTCGGAAAAATCCCATACTTTGTACGTTTTACCCGAAGGGTCGCTGTCAATATCAAATTCACCAAAATCTTCTTTGAAAATCACCTTACGCGAAGCTGGAACGCTTGTTCCGTCAGGAAGAGTCACTTCGCAACATTTCATAGTGGAAACTTTCAACGAATTCGAAGTAAACGTTTTCCCTTGTGATTTCACTTCCAATTTGTAGGTATGCGAAGCAACTGTGGCAGGCGTTTCAAACGAATACGCAGGAGCGTTCGCACCCGAAATTGCACGGTTGTCTTCGTACCATTGATAGGTTACGCCGCTTGTGTTGTAGGTGTTTTTCAGCAACAACGAAGCAAATTCACCAGCACACACTTCAGAGCCATCCAAACTATAGATTTGCGGATCGATTTCGCCATACACCTTGATGCTTTTCAGCATAATTGCCGATGTTTGGCTTGAAGAGTTCACATATACGGTCAATTTACCATCGGCACCAACGGCACTTTTGGTGAAATTCGATGCAGTTGCGCAACCGTGGTCAGTTTTTTGGTTACTTGAAAAACCTACATCCGAACCATTTTTTGTATTGTATTGGTCAGGGTTGGCAATCAATTTAATTTTTGGGTCCAAACTTCCATATTCCGGACGTTGGTTTCCCGTATTGTAATTCACACCTGGATAACCATAGCTCCATTCTTCGCTGTAATCGGCAACAAAGCAATATTCCACCTCAACAGTATAGTTTGCGGCAGGTTTCAAACCCGACACTTGGAACGTAAGCATGGTTTCCTGCGAACTCATTTTTGGCAGAACCAAGCCCCAATGGTCTTCGTTGTTGTCGTACAGACGGAATGAATCCAATTTTGCGGCATTGTTCGTCACGGCGTAGTATTTTCCATCAACAAACGTACCTTTTTTCTTTTTCACATCGACATCAGCATCTGGCGTCAATGGTAGATTAACGGTAATCTGAGGTTGAATAATTCCCAACCATCCTGTGATTTCATTCACACTTACATACGCTTCGTTTTCGTATCCAGCGCACGAGAAGTCAGTACCCGCAACCAATACCGACTGTGCGTGTACACCAAACGAACATATAACGCCCAAACAAAGAGTCCAAAATTTACGCCACAAATTGTGTTTCATTTTCTTTAGAAATTAATTTAAATTTTTGCAAAGATAAGACAAACCTTGGATGGAAAAAGTTACAGAGAATATAATGTTGACGATTATTTTAGATATTTTTCAAATCTGTTCCATTTCTTTCGGCGGCGACGACATTCTTTGGTTACTTGTTGCCGAAGACAGAAAGTAACACATAAACTAAAATTCAAAATTAAACCGAATGAACAATCCTTTGGTGCTATTGAGGTCAGGATGGTCGAGATAGTTCAGTCGCCAGATATATTCTAATCGAATGAATTTCAGTAAATTAGTTACGCCAATGCCGGCTTCCATATACGGATATTTGAGCTCGTAAGTGTTTGCGGGCAAAGAAAGCACCGAACCATTGTCGTTCAACATCCGTCCGTAACACGCTTTGAAGGTAAGCAATTCACGGAGTTTTAACTTGCGCAAACCCCAAATTTTATTGAAAAAGAATCCGTTCAAGCCATATTCCACATATAAATTCACAAATGCGTCGCTGGCAAATTCCATATAATTCATGTGGTTAAAATAATACTGTCCGCTACCGCCCGTTTCGTTTCCTCTATGAATTTCGAGCAACGGAAACGGCACTGGCGACGAAATGTAGCCCGCCTCAACAACGTAGTCGATTTTTCCTACTCCGAGCAACACATTGTGGTTCACGACCAACCGAAACTGATTGTACCAATCGTGCATATTTGGCATAGTATATTTTCCACGCATAAAATTGCAGTGGATAATCGGATAGCGCGTGGTGATGTATGTATGGCGGAAATGGTCAATTGACACTTCTTCCTTGAACGAAATGCGCACATCGAAAGTGAAATCATAGGTGCGGAATTTCGGCAGTTGCGTTATCGTATCGAACTGATAATATGGCGGATTGTAGTGCGATGCACGAATAAATCCGGGCTTTATGGTGATATTTTTATTGATTTGTTGTTCATACGCCGCCACGCCACGCTTCACCAGATACACCGCATCATTCTCGCTTTGCGTGAGCAATGCCGAAAACAAGTTGTCGTCGGACTGCACAAGCACATTTTCACGAATCAAGTCGAGTGGCTGGCGGAAATCGCCGATACGGTAAATATTCTGGTCGTAGCGGATATGGATAGCACCAAAATTTGTGGTAGGCACACGCAAAGAATATTGTGCGCCAAATTTGAATTTCTGATTTCGGCAGCCATAGCCAACATAGCCACCCAACATCATTTTGTCGTGGAATTGTTTCGAAGTTCTCGCACAAAGATTGAGTCGTGTTCCTTCGATTTTATTGCTTTGTATGAAATACAAATACGGACCGAAGTCGATTTTCCAAAGGGTAAGATAACCATACAACAACATATTCATAACCTTGTTGCCCGCCTTAACAGCAGGAATCTGGTTGGTTTTCTCAATTGCCTGCTGCGTAATCAAATCAAGGCTGGTGAGCGTGTCGGGACGATACTGCGAAAGAAACGAAGTGTCACGTTGGCCGTAATCGCTTCTACGGAGATTGAACCGCCCGGGAACAACGCGGTTTTGCAAATAATCGTTGATTTGTGCGCTGTCAATTATGAAAGTCGTTGACTTTATGGCTGTTAGCGGTGTGTTTATAGCCTTATACGCCGTGTCCTTCGACAATTCAGGAACAAATTCCGCCGTCATTTTCTGCTGACGGTTAAACCATTGACCATCAGCGGTTAATTGATATTTTTCGAACAAACGGAGTTTCCGCACAAAATTCAGAATTGAAGTCGGTTGCAACGTTGCGTCAATTTCAGCCAACGCTCCCGAGTCCTTTTCTATAATCATATAGCCATAGAACGCCAAATCCTGGGAGTTTTTAGGGCGGAACCGAATGCGGTAATACGTTCTGGAATTGTCAACGATGGAATCGTCAAGATAATAGCGGTAATACAACATTGCCTGCGTGGAAATCGGGCTGATGAAATCCTTTGAAAGAAAACGGATATTATTGTAGAACGACATTTTTTCGTTGAGCGAGGCCATATACTTTGTAACGACTTCGTTTTCGGCAAAACTTACACCGTGTTGCGTTTTTACAATTTCTTGTATTTCAGGAAGTTTATTTTCCTGCCGCTTTTCGTAGTTCATATATTCCGAAAAATACATCGGCACGTTGTAGGTGTTGTCGTAGTCGTTGGTTTTAACCAACACATCGGCATGTTTTCTGAAAAAGCCGAGGTCAAAAATTGTGCTGTCAATGCCACTTAAACTGAAATTCAGTTTATTGTAGGAAATCAACTCAATATTTTTCACATTTTCGGGGCGGTTGTCCCGTCGGTTGTGGATAGCCTTCTTCACAATAGGAATAGCAGGATTCTTGCCCGGACGGACAGTAATCGCATCAATTTGAATGGCGGCGGGAATCATTTCTATTTCCATCTCGCCTGCGGAAATCCGATTACCATACACTTCCAAATCCTTGTAGCCAAGGGCGGAAATCAAAACAGTATCGGACGACCTCACCGGTCCGATGGAGAAAGATCCGTCGATTTGAGTAATCACAGCATTGTTGGTGCTTTTTACCCACACGCTGGCGAATGACAGCGGTTCCTTTGACTCAATGTCGATTACCTTCCCCGAAAAAGTTGTTTGCGCAACACCCGTAAGAGCCGCAAACAGCAGAACTGCAAATACACTAACGAACGATAATCTTTTTAGTGATAACATTTTCGTTTTCAATAATTTGGATAAGATATTCTCCCGAAGTCAAATCTGCTGTTTCCACCTCGGTTTTCTCACCTTGAATAGCAATTGACTTCACAATCTTTCCCTGCAAATTTCGCACCAAAATAGTACCATTTCCCGTTTCCGAACGAACTGTCACGCCAGTAAGCGCAAACGTCGGATATACGTTGCTCGTTGATTCCGAAATAGTTTCAACAGCTTCAGGTTGTTGGTTTTTATACACGCACACTTTTATCGAGAACTGGAGAGAGAGACCCGCGCCAGTTGTTGCTCCATCGTTTGCCGCAAACGTAATTAACGTTGTTCCCGTTGCTTTTGGTGCTGTTCCGCTTACCACAAATGAATCGCCATTGTCGGCAACCCGAATCCACAACGGTTTTGAGACAAACGTAACAGGGAAATCCTTTTCTTCGGCATCAGCCACTAAATCTTTTTTGAGAAGCGTAATTGAAAACTCTTTTTCATGCTCGATAAAAACCGTATCGGTAAAGATAACCTTCGGGCATTCGTTCACGAACTGACGAGGCGTTCCATTCCATAATTCAAACATAGTCTGTCCGATTTCGGAATTATTAAGGTATTTTCCATGGACAAAATCCCATTCGTCGGCATATTGGTTGAGCAATTCGCTACCAGCACCTTTCGCATAAAGAGGCACAAGTTGGTTTGTGTGGTCAAGCGAATAATACGCCATACCTGGGATGTTGCCTTTCCCTTTATCTATAATCTGCCAATGGTTCAACATAATTGAGTCCTCCTTGAGCGTTGGGTCAGCGACAAAACCTGTTTCATGGTCGGCGGTGATGATAAGGAGAGTTTCATCCCAGCTACTATTTTTCTCAACCCACGCAACAACGGAATCCACCGTTCTTATAAATTCAATTTCTTCCTCAATTTGCCGTCCCGGCTGGTTTTTATGTCCGCCATTGTCAACCATGTCGTTTTCAATCATAACGAAGAAACCATTTTCGTTTTTCGACAAACAATTGAGAGCGGTTTTCCCTATTTGCCACAGTTGCGGCATTCCTTTGTTCCAATCGTCGTAATGAACTTCGTTGACATTCGTTCCTGTTCTATAAAATTGCATAGAACCATCGACGGGCATAATTCCAAACAACCGTTTAGGAGTTTCGCCTGTCATATATTTTACAAGCGAAGCGCTGTCTTCCACAAAAGTCCAAGGGTCAGGCTCGCCGTCGCCGTCAATGTCACGGACAGTTGTCCAACCAGAATTTGAAGCCACGGCATATTCCGTTGCCCCAGCACGAAGACCATCAATAATTTCTTTTCCCCCAACGTTGGTATAGTCAGGTTTGCTAAGCAATTGAGCATTCACATCGTATTCAGGATGAGCACAGCCAATTATCACATCGGCATTGGACTCTATGACAGCCTGGCGAGAAAGCTCGCCATAGTTTGTCCGCGACGCATTGTTGGTGAAAAAAGAGCCCGGTGTCGCATCGTAATATGGGCTATTGGTCGCCACCCCCGATGCCTTGCCGATTTCTTTTGCATAGCGTCCGATTGATTTAAGGGCATTTTTGTTAAGGTCAACGCCCAAGCAATAATAATATGTTTTTTGACCTGTAGCCATAGCTGTTCCTGATGCTCCCGAACACGTCGCATTTTTCCGTTTCCAGAAATATTTGGTGTCAGTCCATGCCAACCGCGATTCATACGTATTGTTCCATTCCGAAAGACGGTTTGTGAAACTTGATGTTGCAGAAGCGTGGGTGCAGTTCCAAAGTTGTACAGGGAAACTTTCAAAAGAAGCTTTGTTACCTGTGTAATATTCCGCTGCTTTTATAGGCGAAATACCACAACCGTCGCTCACCATAAAAATGATGTTTTTCGGTTTTTTGATTTCATTTGGCATAAGACGGAAAATAGTCTGCGCAATTTCCGTGTTACTAATGTAACTACCTAAGACATAGTCAGTTTCGTCAGCATAGTTCTGCAACAACTTACTTCCTTCTCCTTTCGCGAAGAGCGGAGTTAATAGATTTGTGGAGTATTCGCTATTGTACTTAATATCATCGGAAGATACTGACAAAAAATTAGATACTGGGGTTTCCTTATCGAATGACTTGCTTGTAAGATAACCTTGTTCGTATGAGCCAACAACTATCATAAGTGTTTCGTCCCAACTGCTGTTTTGTTCTACCCAGTTGTTCAACGAGATAATGTATCGTGCAAAGTCGTCCATTGCTGAAATCGTAGCAGAAACGTCTTGTTTTTCGGCTGCGCGGGCTGCTTTTGTAAATTCGCTTACAAATACAAATCCATTTTTATTGCTTGCCAATGCGTCCAAACCTTTGGTACTTGCTGTAGCATATTCTGTTGTAGAAAGGTTCTCTTTCCCGAAATACACACTCTTTTCAAACGAAGTAGGGAATGCATCCAACGAATTTGTTAGCGTCCAATGTTCATTTGAACCTGTTGGATCTGCATTTGTTGAATTAATAACCAAATCAATGTTCGAAGTTAATAGTTGGACAATAAGTTTTTTGTACGCGTCTTCGGTATTTGCAGCTTCTGCATGAGAAATGAACGGCAACACGGCATTGTTTGAGGTAAGTGCGGCGTCGGTTGCAAGACCGGTTGCTTTTCCTTTTGCAATTGCACGTTCAATGATAGTTTCCAAATTTTGTCCGTCCATATCGTAGCTCACCGCATCAAGAGCTGGCTTCACTCCTGTTGCGAGTGCGGAACCTGCGGTGATGGGATTCATAGGAAGCGAATCGGCATATTCAAATTCTTCCCAAACTCTTCGCACGTGGTAGTCGCCACGATAAGAATTAACGTGGTAATAATATTTGTTGACGTAGTTTCCATCGGCCACATATTTCTTGCCGAGAGATTCCCAATATGTTGGATAGTTGCAAACGGCAAGTTGAACATCGAAATTAGGGAAACTTTTGTTGTTGTACATTATTTGAGCATGGTTGTAGCCAACGCCGTCGGCCATCACAAGAATAATGTTTTTAGGCTGTGCAAAACCTATTGCCGACAAAAACACACAAACAATCAGAGATAGACATCTTTTTTTCATCTTACAATTTTTTTAAGGTTACGCAAATGTAGGAACTTTTTGAAATTATTGAAACAAATTGGAGAGATTTCGAGCGAAAGCAATTTTCCATCGGTATTTTGTGATTTATTTCAACACTGTTTGTAAAATTATTCAATAAAATCACTGCAAATTTTAAAATTCTTCTATATTTGAGCATTTGTTAATCATTAAAATTTAATGCGTATGAAGAAATTTTTTACCTTAGTTTCAGTATTGTGCGCGTGTGTGGCCAGTGCCTTTGCACAAGCACCACAACTTAGTATCGAAGGAGAATCCTGGGATACCATGTATGTGACAATTCCTTACGAGAAAACTGAGCTCGATAGGAACAACGATGGAATAGCCGATGAATGGTTGGCTGGAAGTAGAGAATATTTGGAGAACAATTTATGGGATGAAATAGAGAAGGAAGGAGCATTTTCATTCTATTTACAAGGTACATCCACATTCACTGGTAAGTTGATGATAATAATTGCCGACGACAGCGAAGATGCAAACAACTGGGCTGCCCTAACAGACCCAATCTACATTGAAGTGAACAAGGACAAAGAATTTGTTTACTCCGGCTACACAAGAGTCATCAACACCGAACTCCAAACCACCGATGGTGCAAATGGGAAAATCGGAGATGAAGTGAAAGGCGGTTTGGTTAATCCAAAATATTTTATGGCTGCATTTCCTGAAGAAGGAGCGGAAGCGGAAACAGACATAAAACTTACATTCCCCCGTTTGGAACTTCGTTACACCCGACCAAACGAAATTATTGCGATTTCTATTCCCAACATTGACGGATTTTTGGGAGATGTGATTGAACCAATAAAACTAACCGACTATTTTATTAATCCGTACAATACAGATATGTGGTTTGAACTTGAAGAACACGAACAAGAGGAAGAAACATATCCCCCATTGCTTCAAGCAAAACTTGATGGCGAATATTTGAGAGTTTCCGCACTCGATTACGGAGAAAGATACTTTATGATTATTGGATATACAATGAATCCAAACGCTGAAGAAGGTGATGACTGGCCCTACATTACACAACAAAATAGTGTTTACGTAAACGTAAAGCCACGCAAATCGGCAGAAGAATCAGAATGTGATTTGAAAATATCTTTTGATGTGAAAGAAATTTCTTGCTCTGAAAAAACGGACGGAAATATTATTGCCAACGTAACGGGAGGTGTTGAACCTTATTCATACCGTTGGAACACAGGAAGAACATCAAATGGTATTTACAATGTAGGATACGGATATTATTATGTGACTGTTGTTGACGCAGAAGGTTGTTCCGCATACGAACAAGTATATCTTGAAGAACCATTTATGGTATATGATTACGAAAAAGAAAATCCAACATGTGGCAACGAAGACGGAAGCATTACTTTTCCACCTAACGATTTTAATACGAACTACACATATACGTGGAATACTGGCGCAACTGGCAATACACTCGAAAATCTTGCCGCTGGTACTTATACAGTGACTATCACAAACGAGAAAGGTTGCACAGAGCAAGAAACTATTTGCCTTCAATATCAAGACGGTCCACTTTTTGATGTAAGAGGAGGAAAGGCTTCTTCGTGTACATCAAACGATGGTTCCTATTTCCTAAATAACGCCAGTGATTGGAATGAAGAAGATGTTACTATGTATATAAACGACAAAGAAGTAACTTCATTTAATTCTTCTCATAATATAGAACCAGGAATATATAACTTTGCGATTGTGGATAAGGAAACAGGATGCCGTAATGAACAAACTGTTGAAGTTGGAATCTATCCATTCCCAAAACCTGAAATCTATGCTGTTACATATAGCGAGGATTCCAAATCGGTTGTTGTGATGTGGACGTACGATTATACGTATTACGATAATGGCAAGACAGAGGAATTGTTAAGTTTTCTTGAAACTATCGACTATTTCACTGTTTACCGTGAGACAAGCGAAGGTAAAGGTGAATATGATTCTGTTGGCTACGCAAAAGCTGCCTTTCCATTGTTCCAAGATGAAAACTTACCAGAACCAAATGGTTCATACCGTTACAAAATCTCGGCAACCGACAAGTGCGGTAGAACATCTCCTATGGGCTACGGAGAAAACAAAACAATCGGTCTTACTATGGACACCACAGTTGTATTAAACGAGGATGGTTCTGAAAGCACTACGGTTGATCTTTCTTGGACTCCATACGAAGGTAAATTCCTTGAATCATACTTAATTTACCGAATCACTAAAGATGGAAATCTTGAGGCTGCAAAAGTTGGGCCTCTCACAACCCACTACACTGAAAAGCTTCCAGCAGGAACAAAAGGTTATTTCGTAGCAGTAAAATTCACCGACACACTGTATCTTGACGAAAACAACGTTCCAGCGCTCAAAGCTGAAAGCGGACCATTCTCGTTGGCTCTGAGTAACGTGGCTGAATTGGAAAATGCCGACGCAGTTGCTTCTGTTGAAAATGCTCTTGCTTTAGTTTATACTGCAAATAAATCAATTGTAGTTAATGGCGCACAATCAAGCGTAGCCGTATTCGACTTGCAAGGCCGTCCCGTTACAAAACAGGCAGCAAATGGCACCGTGACCATTCCTATTGCAAAAATGGGAATCTACATCGTGCTTGTTGACGGAAAACAAGTGTTCGAGGTTATTGTGAAATAATTCGTCACACTACACATAATTTCACAGGGGCACATTTCGATGTGTCCCTGTTTTTTTGCTGACAAACATAAAAAAGCGAGGGTATAGTTGCCGTAACCAACGGGAAAACGTATAAGGTAAAATAAAGTGCAGTCGTTAGTTCATATTCACCGCACTGAACGCATAGGCAGGGATTTGCCCCAACGCGAGTGCGAGATTGTCAACAAAGTCTTGTAGTTTAGCCTTTTTAAGCATTGGACGGGCAATCAACGGCACATTGGCACGAAGCGTCACTCTGATTCGTGTGTCGTACGGTGCTATTTGTTTGAGCTGAATCCATATTCTAAACATTTCGTTTCCTTCTGTACCAATTTTAAGCAGTTTGTACGGCTCTTTTTCGAGAATGGAAAGCGTAATGCTCATTGCCTGCATTGCTTGAATAGTAATGGTTTCGCTCGTTACGGAAACCTTGTCTTTTACTTCGGCGGGAAGCATTGATGCAAGGTTTCTGAAATCGGACACAAAATCGAACAGTTGCTGGTCTTGGCAACTGTTCTTTGTGATTTTGCTTACGTATTCTAAATCTTTTCCCATTAAAATTCAGCAGATTTTGGATAGCGTGGGAAAGGAATCACGTCGCGGATGTTCGTCATTCCTGTCACGAACAACATAAGGCGCTCAAAGCCAAGACCGAAACCCGAATGAGGTACCGCACCAAAACGACGGGTGTCCAAATACCACCACATATCCTTCATTGGAATATGAAGTTCTTCGATACGTTTGTTCAACTTATCGAAATCGGCTTCACGTTCCGAGCCACCAATGATTTCGCCAATGCCAGGGAACAAAATGTCCATTGCGGCAACGGTTCTACCATCAGGATTTTGTTTCATATAGAACGCTTTGATTTCCTTCGGATAGCCAGTCAAAATCACTGGTTTTTTGAAGTGTTTCTCAACCAAATAGCGTTCGTGTTCGCTTTGCAAATCGGCACCGAAACCTTCAATTTTGTATTTGAACTGACCTTTCTGACTCGGTTTTGAATTTTTAAGAATGTCGATAGCTTCGGTATAGGTAAGCCGTTGAAAATCATTTGCAAGCACAAATTGCAATTTCTCAATCAACGGCATAGTACGTTCCGATTCAGGTTTAGATTTTTCTTCCTGAATCAATCGTTCCTGCAAGAATTCCAAATCTTCGCGACAGTGGTCAAGCGCATATTGAATCAAATATTTGAGGAATTCCTCAGCAATATCCATATCGTCGTTGATGTCGGCAAACGCAATTTCTGGTTCTATCATCCAAAATTCAGCCAAGTGACGAGTTGTATTGGAGTTCTCAGCACGGAATGTTGGTCCGAACGTATAAACCTTCGACAACGCCATACACGCAAGTTCCACTTCCAATTGACCAGAAACGGTAAGGTTCGCCATTTTTCCGAAGAAATCTTCACTGTAATCCACAGCCCCATCTTCGGTTTTTGGCAAATTATTCAAATCCAGCGTAGTAACTTGAAACATTTCGCCAGCGCCTTCGCAGTCTGAAGCCGTGATAATCGGCGTATGGATGTTGTAGAATCCTCGTTCGGTGAAGAACGTATGGATAGCATAAATCATATTGTGGCGGACGCGCATAATGGCACCGAACAAATTCGTACGGAAACGCAAGTGGGCATTTTCACGAAGGAATTCCAACGAGTGTTTTTTCGGTTGGATAGGATATTTGTCGGGGTCGCAGGCACCAAGAACCTCGAACGATTCGGCAACAACCTCAACGCGTTGTCCCTTACCTTCGGAAGCCTTCAGTATTCCATTCACGCTCAACGAGCATCCAACGGTGATTTTCTTCAAATCGTTTTCGTTGAATTTCGCCGTGTCGAACACGATTTGCAGATTTTGCAACGTAGAGCCGTCGTTCACAGCGGCAAACATCACGTAACTATTTCCTCTACAGTTTTTTACCCATCCTTTTACAACAACGGGAGTATCTAATTCTGTGGCATTTAGAATAGCCTTGATTTCAGTTTTTAAAGACATACGTTAATTTTTTAAGACTTTCATATATTCAGATAATGGGTATTCGCCCAAGTCGCCCCAACGGACTTCAAGTTCGTTGCAGAAATCCTTTTGATTATACTGCGATGCGATTTGATAAATTTGAATAACCGTGCGGATATAGTCAATTTTATCACTTTCAACTTGTTTTGCAAACGCTGGTTGTTTACTCAACGAATTGTACCATTCAACTTCGTCAATTAGATTTTCGGCATACGTTTTCAATTCGCGGTTTCCTGATTCAAAATCGTTCAATCTGTAATAGATGTAGGCTGTAGTGATAACCGCATCGTCGAAATACGGGAACTGCCAATCAGGCATAATTTCGCACAATTTGTTCAGCACATTTTTCGCCGAATCAATTTTATTTTCGGCAGCCAATTCAAGAGCCAACGAGTTGAACATTTGGCGAATGCCAATCACACGCGTTGTACGTTCGTGGAAATGATCCATATACACGCCTTTCTCGCCCATTCCACGCCATTTATATACATTCATCAATTTATCGTACAACACATCGGTGTCGATGTATGGAATACGGCTGTCGCTATTTTTCACAGGAACAAATTTGAAGGCAAATCCATCGTAGCGCAAGTAGCTGTCCAATCCCAAATCGCTTGCCGACGACTGGCTTGTGAAATACAATGGTCTATCCCATTTGTAGTCATCAAGACAATCATAAATCACTAACTTGTTCTTATACACATTGTTATCCTGCAATGTAAACTGAATTTCGTCCACAAGTTTTGCGGAATCTTTTCGTGAAATTGCATTGTTTTGCAGAGCAAGCTGTTTATCAACTTCGAATTTCAGATTTTTCGCAGGAATGAAATTGTATTTGTCGCCATAGCGGTTCACCAGCATTTTGTCGTCGCGGACAACTTCCATAGCGTCGTGGAGACGGACATAATTATCTTTCACATTGCTAAATTCCTGTACCACAACCATATCGCGAATGCCTTTGCCAACTTGTTCGCTGGTCAATTTCATTGGAAGCGGAGCCGATTCATACGCTTGACGTTTCATTTGTTGAGCGTACCAGTCAGTAGCCAACAGCGGCGTACACAACACACGCACATCAGTACGCACGCCTTCAATTTCCTGAATGTACCACAATGGGAATGTATCGTTATCGCCAGCGGTAACAATCATAGAATTCGGATCGCAACTTTGCAGATAATTGTAGGCGAAATCATGGGCTGTGTACCGTCCAGAGCGGTCGTGGTCGTCCCAGTTTTCGGTAGCCAACAGCACTGGAGCAGGAACTGTTATGAGCAATGTGGCAACAAGTCCAACAGCAGTACCCAATTTCGGATTTTTCAAGGCATTTTTCACAATGCTGAAGATTGCCAACACACTCAGTCCAATCCAAATACAATACGCATAGAACGAACCGGCATACGCATAGTCACGTTCACGGGGTTCGTATGGTTTTTGGTTCAAGTAAACAATGATAGCCAAACCTGTCATAAGGAAGAGCAAAACCACCACAAGCGAATCATATTTTCGTTTGCTCAGATGGTATATCAAACCAAGCAAGCCAAGCAAGAACGGCAACATATAATACACATTGCGCGACGGCATATTTTTCGCCTTTTCGGAGATATAGGTCTGGTCGCCGACCAAATGCTTGTCGATTGCATTGAAACCCGTAATCCAATTGCCATGCTCTATTTCGCCGTGTCCCTGAATGTCGTTTTGGCGACCACAGAAATTCCACATAAAGTAGCGCATATACATATGGCACACTTGATATGAGAAGAAATACCGCAAATTCTGACCGAACGTTGGCATATTGTAAGTTTTTCCCTCACGGTCGTAGCGGACTTTGCGGGTATTTACGCCATCCTTTATGCCTGCCCACGACTTGTATGCCCGAATATGATGGGCTTCGCGGCTGTACATACGAGGGAATAATGTGCACATATCAGGATTCCACACATATTCCATACCGTTGCTAACCTTTTCGTATTTGCCATTTCGAGGAGTATAGGTGAATTTTTCCTTGAATTCAGCGCTTCCGTCGGCTTTCCAAACAGGCGACGCATTGTAGTACGGACCATACAAAATCGGCGTAGAGCCATATTGCTCACGGTTCAAGTACGACAACAACGAGAAGGCATCCTTAGGAGCATTTTCGTTCATTGGCGTTTCAGCATTAGAACGAAGAATAATCATAGCATACGAAGAATATCCTATCATAATCACCATCAACACGTTAACCACCGTGTTCAACACATATTTGTTTTTCCCATTCACGTAGTACAATCCCCAAATAATTCCCGCAAGGATTACAATCCACACCAACACACTGTCGGTAAGGGTTGGAATACCAAGAAGAATAGCGATGAACGTAACCACGCCAACTTTCAGCCATTTGTTGCAATTACTTTTTGTAAGAATAATGCCCGCAATAAATGCCAAAGCCACAATCACCAACCAAGCTACAAGTCCCGACTGATAGGGCATTCCAAGCACATTCACACAAAATAGTTCAAAGCCCGATGCCACGTCGATGGAACCAGCAATGATTCCCCACATCATAAATGCGATGAACACAAACGAAATCAAGCAAGTGAAGATGATTCCTTTTATTGAAGGTTCAAATTTCTTGAAATAATACACAAACACAATTGCAGTGATTGTCAACAAGTTAAGCAAGTGAACGCCGATTGACAAACCCATTATATACGCGATGAGTATTATCCATCGGTCGCTCCCTGGTTCGTCAAAGTGGTCTTCCCACTTTAAGATTGCCCAGAAAACCACGGCAGTAAGCAGCGACGACATTCCATAAACTTCGCCTTCGACAGCCGAAAACCAAAATGTGTCGGTAAACGTGTATGCGCCTGCACCAATCAAGCCAGAACACAAAATAAGAATGATGTTTGTTAAATTTAATTCACTGTCGCTGAAGAACTTCTTGGCAAGATGCGTGATAGTCCAAAACAAGAACATGATAGTAGCACCGCTTGCCAAAGCCGACATTGTGTTTACGCACGCCGCAATTTGTTCGGGCGACGAAGCGAACAACGAGAAGAATCGTCCCAACAACAAGAAAAATGGCGCCCCGGGCGGGTGACCAACTTCCAATTTGCCAGCTGTGGCAATAAATTCTCCACAATCCCAAAGGCTTACTGTCGGCTCAATTGTGAGCAAATACACAATGGAAGCCCCTATAAATGAGATGAATCCTAAAATGTTGTTATACAGTCTGTATGTTTTCTCCATCAGTAAGAATTTAAATTCGCGCAAAATTAGATAAAACTATTGAAATATCGGTTTGTAATCGTCATTTTTTAGTTCCATCCTTGTGCTTTCAAATGCACATAATCACCTGAACGGCTGACCATCATAAGTCCCTGTTCCGCATCAACTATGTTGCCAATCACCGCCACATCGGGGACTTCTTTCACCTGCTCGTACTGTGCAAGCGGTACGGTAAACAATAATTCATAATCATCGCCACCGTGTAAAGCAGGAATTATCGGTTCCATGCTGAATTCCTTGCAAACCTCGCCAGTAGCTTCGTTGATAGGAATTTTTTCCTCGTAGATTTTACAGCCAACGTTCGAGTTTTTGCAAATATGGAACAATTCCGACGACAAACCATCGGAAATGTCAATCATAGCAGTTGGTACAATTTTCGACTTAGCAAGCGCATCAACCACATCTTTCCGAGCTTCTGGTTTTAGGCAACGTTGCAGAACATATTCATACCCAGCGAGTTTCGGTTGGTCGCCTTTCCCTTGGTTATACACCGCTTTTTCGCGTTGCAAAATCTGCAAACCAGCATACGCCGCACCCAAGTCACCCGAAACGCAAATCAAATCAGTTGGTTTTGCACCTTTTCGATATACCACATTTTGTTTTCCAACAGTTCCCAACATTGTCACGCTAATCGCCATTCCTGTCATCGACGACGAGGTGTCGCCGCCAATCAGTTCCACGCCATACTGTTCGCATGCCACGCGAATTCCGTCGTACAGCTGTTCAAGCGCATTAACAGTGAATTTTGCGGAAACAGCTACAGAAACAGTCGCCTGCTTTGGCGTGCCGTTCATTGCGTAAATATCTGAAAGACTTTGCATTATAGCTTTGTAGCCAACGTGTTTCAATGGTGAATACATTAAATCGAAATGAATGCCTTCGAGCATCAAATCGGTTGTAACAAGCTGATATTCTGAATCGTTTAGTTCCAAAACAGCGCAATCGTCACCCACACCTTTAACGGTTGATTTTGACGATTTGAAATTCTTTGTAAGTATGTCGATTAGCCCAAATTTGCCTACTTCCTCAAGCGTTTTTTGTTTTTCCATCTTTTCAAATTTTACAAAGCGATTATCCTTTTATAGCTTTTACAAAGCGATTCTTTCCGAAGAAATCTTTCCGGATCTCGCAATTCACAAAACCGTAGGATTCGAATAGCGCAACAGTCTCGTTTCCAAACGATTCGTTAATTTCACAATACACTTTGCCGCCATCCACAAGATTTTTTGAGGCAAACCGCGCAATCGCATCGTAATACTGCAACGGATTATTGTCGTCAACGAACAACGCCAAGTGCGGCTCGTAGTTCAGCACATTGGGACGCATGTCTTTTTTCTCGGAATTGCACACATACGGCGGATTGCTCACAATTATGTCATAATCAGCAAATTGCGACATATTTTCCTCGTCAAGCATATTGGCAAGGCAAAACGTGACATTTGCCTGGAGTTGCTGCGCATTTTTTTGCGCCACATCCAACGCTTTTTCCGAAACGTCAACAGCGGTGACTTTCGCATTTCTCACGTTTTTTGCAATCGAAATAGCAATGCAACCGCTTCCCGTGCCCAAATCGAGAATTTTTCCCGAACAATTCGAGTTTTCCTTGATAATCCAATCAACCAACTCCTCGGTTTCGAGGCGCGGAATCAGCACCGACGGGGTTACCGAGAACAACAATCCATAAAAATCTGACTTTCCACGCACATACTGCACAGGTTCCGACTGTTCGAGTCGGCGCAGGCACGTTTCGAAATAAATTTTTTGTTGTTCCGAAATTTTTTCATCACGGCTCAAAAGCAACGTGGTTGCCGAAAAGCCCAAATTTTCAGCTATCAATTCAAATATCGATTGAATTTCTTTTGGCTCGTAAAGTGTTGCCAATTTCTGCTGAAATCCTATTTTTACATCATTAATTGTCATACGGCAAAGATATAAGAATAACAAGAAAATACTCACAATTTTTCACAAAACTGATGAACGACGACAAAATCTATATGCAACGGTGCCTTGATTTGGCGCAGAACGCGTTCGGAAACACTTACCCAAATCCGATGGTCGGGTGCGTGATAGTGCACCACGGCGAAATTATTGGCGAAGGCTTCCACCACAAGGCTGGCGAACCGCATGCCGAAGTGAACGCTATCAATTCCGTGAGAAATCAGGAACTGCTTTCGGAAAGCACGCTCTACGTGAATTTGGAGCCGTGCGCCCATTTCGGGAAAACACCTCCGTGCGCCGATTTAATCGTTGAAAAACAGATTAAACGTGTGGTTGTTGGTTGCGTTGACACATTCAGCAAGGTTTCGGGCAAAGGAATTGAGAAACTGAGAAATGCCGGTATCGAGGTTACACTCAACGTATTAGAACAAGAATCACGGTTTTTGAACCGTCGTTTTTTTACCTACCACGAAAAAAAACGTCCGTACATTATTTTAAAATGGGCGCAATCGGCTGACCACTACATAGATAAGTGTGCCGAAGCAAAATCGTCGCCAAAAGGTGTGCGCATAACCGACGAAACATGCCAAAAACTCAATCACCAATGGCGTTCGCAGGAACAAGCAATTTTGGTGGGGACAACAACAGCAGTGTGCGACAATCCAAGCCTCACCACACGGTTGGTCGAGGGGAAAAATCCGTTGCGCCTTGCGTGGGATTTACACGACAAAATTCCAGCAACACACAATTTGAAAGACAACAGCACAGCGACCATCATTTTTTCAAGCAGTTATCATAAAAATACGGAACAAACTGAATATGTGCAAGTTACCAATCCAAAAGATATTCTTCAAAACACACTCGACTGCCTCTATGAAAAAGGCATTCAATCGTTGATAGTGGAAGGCGGAGCCGAAACGCTGCAAACGTTCATTTCTGCAAATTTGTGGGACGAAGCACGGATTTTTACCACAAAAGATGTTTTCGGTTCTGGTGTCGCCGCTCCCAATTTGCAACTTTCACCAACGACAGAAACGAAAATTGGAAACGCGACATTGGCAATGTACAATTCATAATGTACAATTATGATTATAGATTTGCATTGGTCATTTCTTACGGGAATAATTGTTTTTGGAGTATGATTTCCCCACCCATACTAAAACAACGACATTTGTTCGCCTGATTCGGGATTGTTCGAGGTTGGATCGTCATTGTCCCATTCGGTAGGTGCTGGATTTTGATTTTCAGCCTCTTGTTCTTCTGGCGGAAGTTCTTTTTCCAATGGCTCCACAAACTCCATCATATCAATAGTGTAGTTCGAGATGCGCTTGCCTTTTGCCTTGTAGCCTTTCACGCCGATAAACTCATCCACATCAATGTATTCCATTTCGCGGTTCGCGTGTTTTCCGCCAAAGCTCAAACAAAGTTGAGGGAATCTGTCATCGTTGATTTTCAACAACTTGGAACCTTCCGCTTCGGGAATGAAGCTCACATATTTCGACGATTCTTCTATTTTGAATCGTTTTATGTAGTTCAAATCCTGTTCGGCATCGTACACCAACGCTGTCCAGATTTTTTTATCGTCGTATTTCTCGATTCGCAGAATTGGATATTCAAAATGGTTGCTCAAATCGAAGGTTGACAATGCAAATTTTCCATCTTCGGTTATCACAAGAATCTTGTCGGAGCCTTTGAATTCGCCAAGGAACGTGCCATAGCCGGCATCGTTCAAACGGCGTGTTTCCGCGTTGAAATAAATTTTTCTGCCACCCAACGTTGACACCCCTTCCTCAATCTTTTGAATTTTATAGGCAGGATGCTTTGTAAGAATATTACCCTTCGTACTCCTTCCTTTGATTGACAAAGTGCTGAAATCGACCTCGAAAACTGGTTTTCGCAAATGCAATTCCTGACGAAGATACACCTTTATAATTTCCGCCTCACCATTTGGATTTGCGCTGAAATACAACACTTTAGTCTTTGGTGTTCCCAACGTGATATCATAGTCCTTATCGCGTGTTACGCCAAGCACAGGGAAACGTTTTATGTATGTCACGCCAGACTTTCCATCGCGGTACGCCACGTTGTAAATCGTGCGCTCGTCGTTTTTCCTAAATACCCCAATATGGATGATTCCCGTTCCAAAAAACGCTTTGTCGGAAACCTTCGACACCTTGAAAGTGCCGTTTTGCAGGAACACAATAATATCGTCCAAATCGGAACAGTCGCAGATAAACGTGTCTTTTTTCAAACTTGTGCCGACAAAGCCCGTTTCATAGTTCGCATACAATTTTGTATTGGCGTTCACCACCTGTGCGACTTCAATCTGTTCAAAATTACGGATTTCGGAGCGGCGTTCCCGTCCTTCTCCATATTTTTGTTTTATGTGTTCGAAATAGCGGATTGCATAGTCAATAATATGGTCGAGATTGTTGCGAACCTCATCCATATCAGCCTCCAACGATTTTATAAATTCATCGGTTTTATAGGCGTTGTACTTTGAAATTTTCTTGATTGGAATGTTCGACAACGCAATGCAATCCTCACGGGTTACTTCGCGCCAAAAGTCCTTCACATACGGTTTCAAACCTTTGTCGATAGTGGCAAGAATATCTTCCTCGGTTTTGCACGGCTTGATTTTCTCATAGACTTCCTTTTCAATGAAAATCTTTTCCAACGAAGTCTTCATCCAGCTTTCCTTCAGTTCTTCGAGATTGATTTCGAGCTCACGACGGAGCAATTCAACCGTTCTGTCGGCATTTTTGCGAAGAATGTCGGAAACGCCCATAAATACAGGCTTCTGGTCGAATATCACATTGGTGTTCGGTGAAATCGACACGCCGCATTTTGTAAAAACATACAAGGCATCAATGGTTTCGTCGGCGGACACATTGGCAGGCAACGTCACTATGATTTGCACAGATTCGGCGGTGTCGTCGTCAACGTGTTTTATCTTGATTTTTCCTTCATCGTTAGCCTTCAGAATTGAATCAATAACGGATGTGGTTGTTTCGCCGTATGGTATCTCCGTTATTTCCAACGTTTTATTGTCAACTTTGTTGATTCGCGCACGAACACGCACGCGGCCTCCATTTTGTCCGTCGTTGTATTTTGACACATCAATCAAACCGCCTGTAGGAAAATCGGGATACAGCTCAAACGGTTCATGTTTCAGATATGAAACGCAGGCATCAACCAATTCGTTGAAGTTGTGCGGAAGAACCTTGCACGCCATACCGACGGCAATACCTTCGATTCCTTGCGCCAAAAGCAACGGGAACTTCACTGGCAACGTGACCGGCTCCTTGTTTCTACCATCGTACGACGGAACCCATTCCGTTGTTTTTGCATTGAAAAGCACTTCAAGGGCAAACTTCGACAATCGTGCCTCAATGTAACGGCCAGCAGCAGCACCATCGCCCGTGAGAACATTTCCCCAGTTTCCTTGTGTGTCAATAAGCAACTCTTTCTGTCCCAATCCCACAAGGGCATCGTAAATACTCGAATCGCCGTGAGGATGCAGTTTCATTGTTTCGCCGCAAATGCTTGCCACTTTGTTGTAGCGGCCATCGTCCATTTTTTTCATGGTATAAAGCACACGACGCTGAACAGGCTTGAGTCCGTCCTCCAAATACGGAATGGCGCGGTCGGTAATTACATACGAAGCATAGTCAAGAAACCAATTCTTGAAATAATCCCCAACATATTGAATATTATTTATCGAAGAATCAATTATAGGTTCTTGATTCTCAGGAACTACTATGTCGTCTTGCTGTTCGTCCATACTTTATATTTTAGGCACAAATTTCGCAATAATCCAAATAAAAACATCATAATAACGAAAGAAGATTTCACAAAGAAATTAACGGGATGTTTTCTGTTTCAACAATAAACCATGCGACAATTCTTTTGCTTTTCAATACTTTATCATGGAAATCGAAAACGGCTACTGCGTGTACGATTACTTTTGGGGGGAATGGTTGAGGAGAAATTACGAAGAATCTGCTACCTTGCAAAAAATTTGAATATGATTCAGCAAATAGAATTCACATTGTCGGAGAAACGGCGTGGTTGTCATTTGATCACGCACGAAGTGATGGAACATCTTTCGGGGAAATTGCCCCAGACGGGCATTCTGAACTTGTTTGTGAAGCACACGTCGTGTGCCCTTTCCATCAACGAAAACGCCGATCCCGACGTTCGTCGCGATATGGAACAGATTCTGAACCATCTTGTGAAGGAAAACGAATCGTATTACGACCACACGCTCGAAGGTGCCGACGACATGCCCGCCCACGCCAAGAGCAGCTTGTTCGGCGTAAGCTTGACCATTCCTATAACCAACGGCCGCCTAAACCTCGGCACGTGGCAAGGCATCTATCTCTGCGAATTCCGCAACTACGGCGGTCCACGAAAACTTGTGGCGACGGTGGTGGGGGAGTGACAAAAAAGAATATTCTTCTATCAAGATCCTTTTGCTTGTGTATCGTCTTGTATGTTTTTCAGTTGTTTTACCATCTTATCAAAATCGCTTTCCAATAACCGCATTTCGCGTTCCCTGTAGATTTCGAATTCTTTTTCTGCTTTCTCTATCGCCTCTTGATGGGAAATAGAGCCAGAACCTTCCAAAATATTTTTTCGTAAGCGTAATATTTGATCATCCAATGCTGTAATCCAATCGGCCATTGTCATGGGATTTTGCTCCAAGGCCTGGAATTCTGCATAATCCAGGAATTGCGATGTAAGAAGATTCAACCGTTGTAATTCCAACTCTGTCAAATAGTTTTTTGCAATTTTTACATCTTCACGGGTTACATAATTACCTTTGAAATTTGTCATTCCAACAAAAGGTTTCTCGTTATCTACCCGCTCATAAATAAGCTCTGCCGCCGTATGTTCGTGCACAGCATAATGCATTTTGTTCTGCACAGTGGCAAAAAACAATTTTGTTTGTGGTGCACGTGGGTCGTAATCGCTTGATGTTGCATAAATATCTGTCACTTGCTGATAGAAATTTCGTTCACTACTACGAATATCACGAATCCGTTGCAACAACTCTTTGAAATAACGATTGCCTCCCTGCTTCAAACGTTCGTCGTCCATCGTAAACCCTTTTTGGATATACTCGTGAAGCCTTTGGGTTGCCCATTGGCGGAAACGCACAGCAATGGGCGATTGCACACGGTAGCCAAGCGCAATTAACACATCAAGATTATAATGTGCCACTTCTCGAGACTGTGTCTTACCCTCAATGGCGCCATGCTGAGTGGTTATTCGGAAATTCCGAACAACCAGTTTAGAATCCAATTCTTTGTCCTCAAAGATATGCTTAATATGCTCACTGACATTAGATTTACTTGTTTGATATATCTCCACCAATTGAACCTGCGTCAGCCATACATCCTCATCGGCAAAGCGAACATTTACGCTTACTTTACCTTCGTCGTCTTTATAAAGTATTAGTTTGTTTTCTGTGGTCATAATTGTTATGCGTTATATTGTATTTATTTCATCTTTATACACATAGATTGGCGTACCCTTTACAATTTCTTCTTTTGCATTTTCCTTGACACGTTTCAAAACAAATGCAACATCAATTTCTCCTAAATCATCTGTTTCATTCAAAATATCATAAATGTAATACTGATCGTTCTCTGTGAAATTCTTATAATATTTCATCTCACGCATTTTCTCAGCATTCCAAATATAATGTTTATCACTAAGATTGAAGATTTTATACGTATTCTCACTGCTACTGTCGTACAACACAAGATATTTTGCCGATGTTACTTGTTGAGTTCGTTTAACAGCCCCCACACGTGCTCCTAAACGAACATTGTATTTTTTGTTGTTCAAAATCCAATCCAGATGCTCTTTATTTACATAAACACCAAATAAAATGGTGTTCTGTTGGGATTTTTGATATTTCTCGTATTGCCGATTTGTTTTCTCCCCGTATGAACTTTCATTGCTTTCGGCAACCATAGAACCTGACGTTTTCAAATAGTGATATTGTACAAGTCTTTTTACCTCGTCTGGATTCGTCCCTAGATGATATTCATAAATTAGAAAATCGTCCTCAATCTCTGAGAGAATTCGCAGATTTTCAAATTGATATTTCTCATCTTTGTCAAGAGCAAGAATAACTATGTTACTATTGTCGCTTGGATGATAGATTTTTCCGTTTAATTTCTTGAAATTCCTTTCCACTGATTCCAACAAATTTCCATTGCGGGCTTCCAAAATAGAGAAATCGAATTTGTTGTCAATAAAGTCAATGAAATCTTGTCGGAACATGGATTGTATGGACTTTTTAAGTGCCACATCGTCAGTATTGCGCACATAGGCAGCCACCACAAACATAAAATTCATGTTGTATGATTGTAAAAACAACGTGTCACGGTCGAACAAACGATTGAAAAAATGCTTGTTCTCTTTCTGGAAGGTAGAATCTTTTATCAGTTTTTGCTCTTGGTTCTGAGGATTTTCAAAATCTATTATACCTCGAATAAAGAAATTTGGAGTGATGTTATAGCCCTCCGTTAACGGGTCGCGATAGCGACAATCGCCAACATCGTCTTTATTGTTGAACAAATTGATATTATACTGAATGACATTTTTTGCGTAGGTGAATTGCTTAAAGATAGAATTCTTTCCTAAGTCTGTTGTCTCTTTGTAGTATTTACTGTCGCCAATATAGTAAATCTGTTGGTTGTCCTCAATAATAGACTGGGCTTTATAGATATGGTCCACAATTTTACCATCGGGCTGTTCCCTTAGTTCTTTTGGCACTTCGTCACGTTTGTCGCTGATAAGCTGGTCTATCATGTCCTCGAAAATCAGATTGAAATTGCTGACCAACAATTTTTCGGAACGTGCTTTCCCCGATGCTATGTTTTCCGCACGGTTGAAAAACATATACAATAGGTTCCACAATTCAACCAACTCGTCGGTGAAATAGTTACGACGAATTTTCTTCAACAAACGTGTCCCTTTCCCGCTTTCTATTAACGACTTGATTTTTGACGGCTTCGAAAATGTATAACCTTGCACAAGTTGAAATTTGAAATGATAGGTTAAACTCAAGTAGTTGAGAACCGAGTAAAACAATGAAATCAGTTCTTCGTCAAAATTTATTACCTTGTTTTTGTTCCTAAAATTCAGATAATATGGCATTCCATCTTTGAATAGCGGTTGTTCTCTACTTATGGTCTTAGCCCAATGCACCTTGTTGTTGCCACTGGATTTAATAAGTGACATATAAGTAAATAAGTTATGGTGCTTTTTTTGAAACTCCAACAGAGAGAGGATAATTTCAATAATGGTTTTTGAATCTTTCTCTCCAATCGGTCTCACACGTTGGAGTTGTATATCGGAACCGATATTGCTTTGTTGTTTTCGTTCAAAATAGTGATTAATGGCTTGATAGAGCCATGCCGAAAGTTCGAAAACAACTTCGTCGTCGGCTTTTCCCTTTAGTGGATTATTCTCGGGAGACAGGTCTATGATTTTTTCTGGTTCATATCGGTCAAATGCCTTGTTATTTTCCGAAACGAAAACCTTAGGCATAATAAAAACCATATCGTTTATTTCTGCATTGAAGTAATAACCCACATACGGCACTTTTGCCATACCTCCACCTTGATTATACGATAAAGTTATATCGTTGCCGAGGTTTTTAAGCAACAAATCTGCAGGATATGAGTATTCTTCAAAATAAAGCTTCATTATTCAGCCTCTGATTCTGTGTTCCCCTCCGTGTCAGGATTTTTTGAGCCATCACCATCGGCACGTACCTCAAGATACTCCATAAATCCTTGTAACAATTTTGTAGAGTTTGATTCAAATAGTGCGTTGAAAGAAAATTCGATTGTTTCTGTCTTCTTGTCATCAGTGTAATTACGGAAGAAATTGTTGGTAGTATGAAACTCCTCTTTGCAAACGTCATTCCATAAATAAAACATGACCTTATCAATAAACTGACGTTCGTCCACATTGTCATTGATGAAAAAATTGCCCATCTGCTTGTCCTCCGAATCGGTTGCTTTGACAATTTTTTTGTTCACAGATTCCAAAAACGTAGTCCATTTGTATTGCTTGTCTCCAATAGTGATTATGAACTCTCTTGAAACAACATTATTGTAATCAATAGGAACGCTCTCCCAAGACCAGCGTCGTTTGAAAGCAGAATCCATAGGAAACAATGATTGGTCACTTGTGTTCATTGTCGCCAAAATGTTCAAATTTGCAGGCAGTTTCAGTTTGCCGTTGGCGATGCCTTCGTGTCCAACACCCAATACATCTTCTTTTTCAAGATATTGCCTCAAATCCGCATCGGCGTTGATGGGATATTCCGAAACGCCTCCTTTCCTATCAAGCAACTGGAATAAATCGCCAAAAATTTGTGCACAATTGCCACGGTTGATTTCCTCAATAACCAAATACACCTGTTTATCTGGATTTTGCCATGCCTTTACGTATGCATCAGTAAATGTTTGGGGCGAAAATTCATATTTTATTTTATCATCTTCCATTCGAGGTTTGTAACACCCAACGAAAGTGGAATAATCGCTATCGGGATGGAATGTTGTGCGGAAAACAAATTTATCTCGATCTGTTTCATCAGGATATTCCCCCTCAAGCAATTTCTTTACCTTGTTTGATTTACCACTGCCTGGTGCTCCGTAGTAGATTTGTTGGAGAGGAAGATTTGATTTCCACAATTGGTGTTCTCCATTTGGCCCTAATTTGTAAACATAATAATCTCCATAACAGATTTGTATCATCTTGATAAAATCATCAAGTGTCAGTTGATAATCTCCATTTGCATTCCATTGGGTACTTAGGTAAACATTTCTTTCCCCCAGTGTAAATTGGTCTTCAAACCATCTTGTGTGACCAATATTTCTTGCCTTTACATCCTCTAAATTTGATTCTAAAAACATCCCAACGAGACTAAAAACATACTCTTTTGAAACCTTTATTGGAGATGTGCTTCCTGCATAAGGAACTATTGCATTTAACCCATCTTTTTTATTAAAATACTGAATGATAGATAATATAAATGTGGTTAGTTTGTTTTGTTCTACTATTAAAGACTGTGTCTTGCCGACATTATCATTCTTGGAAAAACTTTCGAAGAATTCTTTTTTATTATTTCTATCCATAAAATCGAAAACTGTGTTTGGATTAGTATTTGTAATTGTTAATTGTCCGTTTGCTTCAAATCGAAGTACTTTTGAATAGTTGTTTATGTAGTTTCGGACAATATCATTGTTATTTGTTGGCTTTTCTTTAAAAATCGCTTCGTATGCTTCTTTATATGTGCAGTTTATATGTTGTGTTGCATACTTGTAAAGCTCGTATAACACATATGTTGGACACTTAATGTCATTAAACCCATTTCTCCCAACATAAGGATTAGGAACGTAATAGCGGGGCAACCAATGCTCCAAGTATTCTTGGGCTTCTTGTTCGTCTATGTTATGGTCAAACCTTGGATGATAATAACCATCTTCACCCTCATAATATAAGCCTAATTGACAAGCTAACTGATAGGGTGTGCGGAAAAAGTCAGGTCCCCAAGAACTGTTTTGCATAGTAACTCTGAATTCTTCATTCCGCAAAGAAATATGGGGTAAAGAATTGACAAGCTCAACTACAGTTTTGGGTGTGCCATTTCTCCATCTACAAATAATATCAGCCATGATGTATTAGTTTATTTAAAAACGTATTGCCGATGATAGTCTAAATACATTAATCGTTGTGGCGTTAAATGCAAATCTCCAATACTATAATTAAAATCTATGCGTGCTTGATTTGCGGGTGAGAGCCAATTCGATACTTTTAATCGACCATCTTTTTCAAATGTAATATAACCTTTATCAAAAAGTTTGTCATATAGAGGGGATAGCATCAAACCGTTGTTAACATCAGTTTTTTCATTTTTATCACATATTGCCCATGGTTTAATATGACTCGCTATTAATATTTTTTCATCGTCTATTTTTGAAAAAGGACAATGACCAAACAGAGCAAATAGATTTTGTCTGTATTGTATTTGTCCGTTTCTTATTTTGCCAACGCCAATTGTTTTCTTTTTCCCATAATGCTTTGCCCAATACTGTTGCTCTGCCATTTGAGAAAAATCCGCAAATAGTTTCCAATAGAAATAAACGCCACCGGTAATTGTGTTTTGTAGTTTCATAACGGACAAATACGATACAAAGGGCAAAGAAATAGTCCTAATAACGCCAAAGCCACCTTTTAAGGGGTTACTTTTTGTTTTTACATAACCTCTATTGCCTTTGATTTGGTTTTGTTCTTTTATTCGAAACCAAATAACATCTGGTAATGTATTTATTGTGGCAATCCTTTGATTCCATAAATATGCTATGTTTTTCTTTGTTCCCTGTCCTCTATAAACGATAGAAGGATGATAGTATTCATGTTTGATGACAGTCATGTATTGTATCAAATCACTTTTCAATATAAAGCAATCAGATTCAAAACCGATAGAATGGATGCTTCCTGTATAAAAATCCCGCATATGATCTTTGGACCCCATATACAATTTGGCTTCCCCGTGACCTCCACATGTTTTATTATCATTTACCACAAAAGAATCTGGAAGGGTAACAGAAAGGTCGTACACATCAAGTATCTTATATGCAATGCCATTTATTTTCATTATACTCCATATTTTGTAATATCCATTTGTTTTAATAAGGCAATCAGTACATCAACAACTATGCTATTTCCTGCTTGCTGATACATAGCTGTGTCCGAAACTACTATTTTAAACGAATCTTTAAAACCCATTAGACGTAGGCATTCTCGAGGTGTAAGTTTTCTGATTCTTCCTTTGTGCGTTACATAATTGTCAACACCTGCCCTGTGCATTTTGTGCATTGATTGTAATAAAGGTCTAGCAACATCCAAATCCGTTTCAGTAGAAGTTTTGAAGTTTTTTGTTCCTCCAGCTAAAACATATTTTGCCACTTTTTCAGATAAATAGTACTTTTCCTCTACTTCCCTAACATCAAAAATAAACTCGTCAAATTTTTCATCAGGAATTTCATCCAGTGCTTGAGGATGATATACAAAATCCCCGTGCCAATTGAATTGTTGGTTCCTTTTTTGACATAATTGAATATCGCCATTGATTTGTGTATAGCTTTTTTCCCTGTTTTTATGACTAGTGACGAATTTCACACCTTTTTCTTTGAGAAAGTATTTACTATCAATGTAATCCTCTAAAAAATCATACATTTTATACTCTAGCTCAATCGGTGCAGGATATAAAAAGTTTGTCTTTTTCTTGAATCCTAAACAATATACTCGTTCACGATGTTGAGGTATTCCATAGTCACGGCTATTGAGAACTCTGAACTTAACATCATATCCCAATTCTTCAAAAATATCATGCATTACGTGCCAAGTTCTGCCCTTATCATGGTTCAATAATCCGCGAACATTTTCGAAAAGAAATACTTTTGGCTTGGTCTCTTTTACAACTCTAGCAAATTCAAAAAAAAGGGTCCCTCTAGCATCTTCAAAACCTAATCTATGCCCAACCATTGAAAAAGCTTGACACGGTGCTCCGCCAACTATTAAATCAACTTGCCCCTTATACTTACGCGCGTCAAAATCTCTAATATCATCAAACCAATCTTCTTCTTTAATATCATAGTTTGCAAAATAGCTCTTTTTGCAGTTTGGTTCAATGTCACCAGCAAACACGATATTATGCTTTAGTCCTAACCTTTGAAAAGCGTGTTCAATTGCTCCAATACCACTAAAAAGAGTGCCTAATCGGACTGTTTTTTCAGGATGAGAAAACTCTAAATCTTTCCAATAAACATCTTCTGTTACCGAAGTTTCCTCAAGATCTTTATATTCAAGTTCTTCAACACGCTTTTTTACTATGCGTTTGACTTTTGTAATTTTTTTAGAGACTTCGTTTATATCTTTATCTACTGTAGCCATATAATAATCTAAACTGTATAATTCATACCATAAGGAAACCAACGCATCCTGCAGACAAATCTATGAATGAGTATTTCTTTTTAGGCATACAAGTCTATCTTCCAATTAAATTTTATTCCCCAAAGATATATAAAATCTAGAAAATAAATGCGAGGGAAGGGAGAGGATAGATATCTTTTTTTAAAAATATCGCTCAGTTCTTCGCGTAGTAGAGCCAAAAGTGACCATTTTGCTGACGTCAATAAAATGATCGTGGACTGATATTGTAACTGGTCACAAATTGTAACAAGTTCCTTCATCTCGGTTATTATTTCTCTTCGTTCTTCAACATTTTTTTCGTCTCGTTTGCTAAGCGACGTTCAACTTTCTTAACATCTTCGGCAGGAGGAAGATTTTCGGGAACAATGCCACGTTCAACAAGCATTTTTCGAACGGCGGAGTTGTTATCAATATGTTCTTTTGTAATGGGGGCTTCATCTTGAAGGTCTTTTGTCTGCACGTTCACACTTGTCATTTCGGCGGCAAAATCCTTTGCCTTAATGCTTATGGTTGGCAAGAAATCAGCAAGCGGACGAGCTTGTGGCACACCCAACCGTTGTTTCATCATATTCGTGCTAAGTCGAAAAAGAGCTTGGTCTCCTTTCGAACGAATAACAGCAAACGTTTGGTCATTTACACCTCGTTCGTAAAGTATTCCCGACAGTTTTTTCTCTGTTTCCTGCAATTTTGCACGTGCCTGCACACGTTCAACCTCCATCAGTCGTTGTTCTATGAGTTCCGCACGACGGGTCTGAACGGCAAAATACGTTTGTGCAAATGCAATCTCTGGTTTGCGAGGATCACCGTTCTGTGCCACCAAATAACAAGCATATCGGGTGAGCATAATGTCATTGACCTCTCGCTCCGCACCAGAGCCTAAAGTAACCATTTTGCTGACGTCAGCAAAATGGTCTGTTACCGATTGGCCTGCATTCTTGCAAGATTCCTTGGCTTTATCAATTACATTGATAAAATTACGCCATTGCGTATAACCAAGCAAAATGCTTATTTCTCGTGCACTCCAACATTCGGTTTCGTCAACCTTACAAACTGCCTCTTCAAAGTTTTTGAAAAGGTCTTGAATCTCTTCTTTTTTCATATTGTTGTTATGTATAAAATTTTTACGCTACAAATATACACAACGCCCCAATATTTTCAAAATAGAATTTACTGAAAATCAGTTATTTATGATTGTTGAGTGTTTTCTTATGTATGTTTATATTTCATACGGAAATTTATGCTTTTTAGTCGGTCACAATTTACGACCAGTTCGCTTATTGCCCTGTCATTTTTTTCAATCTGGCATAATCTTCCAACAGATTCCAAAGTCCGTCTTCGCTTAGTACGCCTCTCTTGAGATTTTGAGGCAGTTTGCCCAATTCGTCGGCAGAAAAATCGGCGCGCCATTTCGATGAATAATAGGCTTCCAACTCGGCAATGTCAGATTGCTGGGCGTTGAAACACGCAATCGCATGTTCTAATTGCTCAACGGCTTCGGTACACTTGTCGTAAATGCGTTCCATGTGGGTAATTCGTTCTGTTTGTGTCATAATCAAAATTTGTTTAGCAGTAAAAATACGATTTCTTTACTGGAATATGAAGAAAACTTCTATTATTCAGTCACAAAGAAATCGCTCATAATCGCATCCGACAGCATTATACCTTTGCGTGTGAGCGAAATGTTGCCATTCTGTTCTTGTAAAAGCTCTCGTGCAAGATAGATTTTTTTGTGCTGCTCGAAAGAGGAGAAAAAATCAGGAAAAAGTGTTTTAACCGTTTCGCAACAAACGCCTTTTTTTGTCCGTAAACCAGTCAATATCAATTCATTGTATTTATCGCGAAGCGACAATATTTCGGTTTCGCAAGGTATAATGCCTTGTTTGATGGACGCAATGTATTTTGCATTGTGGGCAATGTTCCAATAACGTTTTTCACCATCGAACGAGTGCGCCGACGGACCTACGCCAAGATATGGTTCGCCTGTCCAATACGATGAATTATGCCGTGAATACATACCGTTACGAGCAAAATTCGAAATCTCATATTGCTCAAAACCTGTCTGCTCCGACCAGTCAATCAAATAATTAAATTGTTCCAAAACGGATTCTTCCGTCGGTAGTTGAACTGTTCCACGGCGAACAAACGTGTTGAGCGCCGTATGTGGCTCTACCATAAGCGAATACGCCGACAAATGCTGTACGTTGAGTTTTTCGACTTCGGCAAGATTCTGTTTCCATCGTTCCACCGTCATATTGGGAAGACCGTAAATCAAATCAACGGTAATATTCTGGAAACCTACTTTTTGTGCAATTTTCACTGCATTTCGTGCTGATTCGGCAGAATGACGGCGGTTGAGCGCACGAAGGTCATCGTCGAAAAATGACTGAATCCCGATGCTCAAACGGTTTATGCCCAAATCACGCAAAGCGTTGCAATATTCCTCGGTAATATCGTCGGGATTGCATTCAAACGAAACCTCAGCCCACGGCTGAACAACAAAATTCTTCCGAATAACCGAAAAGATTGTCTTTAATTCTTCTACTTTCAATAACGACGGCGTTCCTCCACCAAAATACAATGTTTCAACAGGAGCCGCAACGAAATCCTTCCGCATACGCAACTCCTCACAAACAGCACTCACAAACTCTTCCCGCGTTTTCAAATTCAGACTAAAATGAAAATCGCAGTAGTAGCAAAGCCGCTTACAATAAGGAACGTGTATGTAAATTCCAGCTTTTGTCATGACAACACGAAAAAATGCACAATGCACAATGCACAATGCATAATGCTCAATGTGCAATGTATTGTCATGCGGTGTGAAATATGAAATTTACTATGCGACACTGTTTTTTACGATAGAAGTTAACATTCGTAGAAGCTCTCGGCAACGGAAAAGTAGTTGATCCGCTTGTTCTTTAACAATAATTTTTGACTCTGTAAGTAATTCCAACCAATACTCAGTTTCGCTTGCTTCTTTAAGCGCAATATTCATTTTTGCATGAAAATCAGCTTTGCTTTGGGCACGAACAGCCTCTTTTACATTCGCCCCTATGCTTGTTCCGCTTCGAAGCATTTGCTTGGAAAGAACATACTCTTTCTTTGTATCACACAGATATGAATAAATCTGTATTATTTCAAGGGCAAAAGATTTACTCTTAACAATAATGATGTTGTCGGCATCTTTTTTCATTGGTTGTGGTGTTAATTTTTCATTGTGAATTGTGCATTATGCATTGTGAATTACGTCAAAATCTCAAACCCTTCCTCTGTCACCACCAGCGTGTGTTCCCACTGGGCGGAGAGTTTTTTGTCGGCAGTGATGACTGTCCAGCCGTCTTTCAGGAATTTGCACTTCCACGTACCTTCGTTTACCATTGGCTCTATGGTGAAAACCATGCCAGGAACCATCAGCACGCCACGTTGACGGGGCTGCGCATAATGCACCACTTCGGGCTCGTCGTGGAATTTTTTACCAATACCGTGTCCGCACAGATCGCGTACAATGCTGAACCCGTTGTCGTTGGCATACGGTTCAATGGCATCGCCAATATCGTTTAATCTGCCGTAAGGCTTAACTTGTTTCAATCCAATTTCAAGACATTCTTTTGCCACATCGACCAATTTCTGTGCGTTCGGAGCCACATTGCCAATGCAATACATACGGCTGCTGTCGCCGAAATAGCCATCGAGAATTGTGGTACAGTCAACATTCACAATGTCGCCGTCTTTTATGATTTTGTCGGGCGAAGGAATGCCGTGGCACACAACCTCGTTGATGGAGATGCAGCAACTTTTTGGGAAACCTTCATAGTTCAGACACGCAGGAATGCCGTGGTGGTCGTAGGTAAATTCACGCACAAGATTGTCGAGATGCTCGGTGGAAACACCTTCTTTGATTTCCGACTGAACCATATCGAGCACGGCGTGGTTCAACGCACCGGCAGCACGGATTTTCTCAATTTCCTCGGCAGAATATAAAATTGTGCGTGGCAGAATCCGAAAGCCTTCACGGCGATATTTGTCGAGTTCACAATCCTGAAGCCAGTGGCATTTCTTGTATTTCTTTCCGCTCCCGCACCAGCAGGGGTCGTTTGGTTCTAATTTTTGCATTGTATTAAAAAGATGAAACATTGTTAAAATAAACTTCCTTGTTTTGCATTTGGCAAACGACCTAAATGTTTGTATGCCAAAGGAGTAACTTCTCGCCCGCGAGGAGTTCGTTGCAGAAAACCTTCTTTTATCAAGAACGGTTCATACACTTCCTCAATAGTGCCAGAATCCTCTCCTACCGCCGTTGCAATGGTATTCACACCGACAGGACCGCCACCAAATTTGTCAATAATGGTGCAAAGGATTTTGTTATCCATCTCATCGAGTCCATATTTGTCAATATTGAGCGATTCCAAAGCAAACTGCGTAATGTCAAGCGTGATATTTCCCGAACCCTTCACCTGCGCAAAGTCGCGGACTCGGCGCAAAAGGGCGTTGGCAATACGTGGAGTTCCACGGCTACGCGATGCGATTTCCTTCGCCGCCTGGGTTTCAATGTCAATATTGAGTATTCCTGCCGAACGTTCCACAATTTTGGTGAGTAGGTCTATGTCGTAATATTCAAACAGACATTTTATGCCAAAACGTGCGCGAAGCGGACTAGTGAGCGACCCCGAACGTGTGGTTGCGCCAATCAGCGTAAACGGAGCCAGCGAGAGTTGCACCGAACGGGCACTCGGACCTTTGTCAATCATAATGTCTATACGAAAATCCTCCATCGCCGAATACAAATATTCTTCAACAACAGGCGAAAGACGGTGGATTTCGTCGATAAACAGGACATCGTTTTCCTCAAGGCTGGTGAGCAAACCCGCCAAATCGCCTGGCTTGTCGAGAACAGGACCCGACGTTATCTTAAAATTCACCCCGAGTTCATTGGCAATAATATTGGCAAGTGTAGTTTTTCCAAGACCTGGAGGACCGTGCAACAGCACATGGTCGAGCGATTCCCCACGCATTTTCGCGGCGGCGACAAAGATTTTCAGGTTTTCCACAACCTTCGACTGCCCCGTGAAATCATCGAAATCAAGCGGGCGAAGCTGTTTCTCGAACTCGCTGTCTTTGTTGGAAATATGTTCAGGGTCAAGATTAGAATTCATTGTCCTATTTTTTACAAAAGTAATAAAATTAGAATATCACCTCCCTACAATCAAACATTCCCGTTCCTTTAAAAATTAGAAACAACGGATGTACGCCGTCAACAAAGGCTATTGGCGCAGATATGGTTGTCCACTGTGCAGATGGTGACACCGGGATTGAGCCAACACAAACTCCACCTTCCTGCTGATACACTTCGAAAACGCCTGTGGCATCGCCTCGTTGCACAATTGCCAACGAAGTATTGCCAACAAAGTCAAAATATTTGAACCCAACCAACGTATTGTTTCCAATTTCGTGGATAAACCGTTCGTCGGCTTCGTGATTTACATTTGGAAATGATTCCGTATAAATCTTGTTGGAGCCATGTGGCATCGCACCATTTGTAATGTTGCAGGCAATTACCGCTGGATACGCGCCAGAAGCCACAAGCGGCGCGCCATTCAATCCACACGATGTGATTTCCACTTGCGGAATTGTACCGTCAGACAAGATTGTAATTTTTTCGGCGCAAGCCTGACGGCTGTAGTCGGATTTATGCGTAAGACGATGGTAAAACACATACCACTCGCCATTGATGTTTTCAACACTTCCGTGGGTGGTTCCTGTCATATTCAACCGTTTTGCCTCGCTTCGTCCATTGTAACCAACATCACCGTTCGAAACAATTGTACCACCAAACACAAAATCCCGATCTGGAAATTTACTTGTGGCATAACACAGTTCGTGGTTTTGCAACGACGAATAGATGAAATAATACGTGTTTCCAATTTTTCTGATGGAACTTGCTTCGAAAAACGGATGTTGTTCGAACGACGTTCCCCGTGTTTTATACGGAATAATATGTCGTGGCGGAACTTTCACAGTGAGCATATCGTCCTCAAGTTCAAGGACAATCGGTCCCATTACACTGTCTTTTTTCGCCATCGAAATGATTTCATCTCGCGACTTGCCAAACATATCCATTTCGCTTTGAATATGTGCTTCGTTCGTGAAAAAATCATGTTCTTCCTCAAACGGATATTGCGTGCCGAAATACAACAGAATTCTTCCACCGTCGTTAATAGCAGCAGGGTCGAAGGGCACATAGTCGTGCATAGGACGGCCGTCGGCATACGACACAAAGCCTAAGAATTCGTATTTTCCAGCGGGTTCGTCGCACACCGCCACGCTAATCGGTCCAAAATAGCCTCCAACACCACGGAAACCCGACATTGAGTAATATAAATAATACCGTCCATCGTTGCCACGAACCACATCGGGCGCATACATATATTTTCGGTTCGCGTAGTCTGGGTCCTGCGAAGCACGGTAAATTACGCCCTCGTAACGCCAATGTTTTAAATCGTAAATCGAAGCGGAATATGCCACGTAGTCGAGCATACAAAACGTGTCGCCGCCTTCCTTGTCGTGCGAGCCAAACAAATAAACTCTGTCGCCGAACACATGCGGTTCCCCGTCGGGTACATATTCGTTTAACGGCAAAAACGGATTGAAAATTTGCGATTTAAATGTCGATTTGCCCATAATCTTATTCTAACGACAATTCTTTTGTGAAAATATTCTCTTTTGTCACCCATTTGTCAATTGCAAACAACGAGCAGTTGATGACCAGCAAAACGAGAAATCCCGCCAATCCTGCGGAACCGCCAAGCAAATCGTTAAAATTGTCAAGATACATAAGCGACAAGCCTGCACCCGCATTCAGTGTACCGTGGAATATTGCGGCAGTAACCACCGACTTTGATTTTACGCGAATATATTGAATGACAGGTGTAAGCAATACACAAAAAACTATCATCATTCCTAATCCAATAAAGGGGTGCTGCGCGTAATTGTGTCCCATTGCTATTAGCGGAGCGTGCCAAATGCCCCAGAAAGCTCCGATAATCAACGATATTTTCAGGAATTTCACACCTTCGAACTGTTTCAGCAACCAACCACGCCATGCGATTTCCTCGCCGAAGGCAAACAAAGCATTTATCGTAATTCCAGCCGACAAACCAGAAACGATTGTTAGGGCAAGTAATTTATATGCGTCAATGTCGGGGATGGATTGCGACATTTGTGCCAATGCATCCTGCAAAATCGGGGTTTCTGTTGAAAACCTCATCGGCGGAAACAATGCCGAAGCGAACATTGCAGCCACATTGAACACCACAGGCAACAGCCACGCCACCACGAACCATCGGTTCAATTTGAACGAAACGCCCAATCCTTTCAAAATCGGTTCTTTGTGGATTGCCTGAACAATCACCACCGACAATAGCGGGAAAAACATATATCCTACAGAAAACACGAATCCCACTGTTGTTTGCAAATCACCGTTTAATAGATAAAACAATGCGGCTGCCGTCCACGAAAGGAATAGTACTAATACTGAAAAAAATATGGTTTTGTTTTTCATTATGCTGATATTTTTAATTTTGGTAAAGAAACCTTCGTTTTACCATCCATCTACTTTTTTGCCTTAGAACTCTTTTTAGTGAGCATGGCAAATTCTTTCTTGGCTTTTTCCATTTGTGCCAAAAATTCTGGACTTGTGTGCATTTTAGCTACTGCCGCCGAAGCCGCAAGCCGACCTGCATCAATATCGCTTTGCCAATGGGCACCGACAATCACACGGCTTTCGCTGAACATAAATCCGCGAGCCAACAATGTGTCAGCGTTGGCAGGATTCACTTCCATAAGAATCAACGCCGCTGTCCAGCCCCGAAGAGTGTGTCCCGAAGGATAAGAACCATTGTGCGACAGCACCTCGTCGTCCCACGGAGCAAGCGACGGCTCGTGGAAACGGGCAAACGGACGCATACGCATATAATGTCTTTTGGGATATGTGCCGATAAAATCAGCTGTGCGAAGCGACTTGGCGAAGAGTTTATAGATTTCTGGAGTCGTTTCTTTTGAAATGGTAAGTCCGAACGGCACACTGAATTCCTTGCACATATTGTCGGTTGTGCAATCGGCATCGCGAATGGCAATTGCCGCACGTGCGGAGTCATTCCGCATTTCCTTGCCCCAAAAATAACGCATTATGTCGTGCGAAAACGCTTCGCTGAGCGTATCGGGAGGCGGCGGAAGGAATTTGAGCATATCGGGCATCTCTTCCCGAGTGAAATACGCTTCCGATTCTTGAGCAACAGCAGACAAAGAACCGAAAATCGTGCAAAAACCGAGGAGAAGAATAAGTCGAATTTGTTTCATTGTTAATTTAATAATTGATTCCTCACAAAGATAGAAAGAATATTTGGAAATTTATCCAAATATGAATTATGAGAACAATTGTTTACATGTTTACTCTATTACCCGATCATTCACTATTTCTGTAAAAGTTCCTCTGCAATGACTTCTGCTTGTTTTAAAACTGTTTCCGTGGCAAGTTGTTGCATATCAGGTGGGTAACCGTATTTGCGTAACAATCTTTTGACAGAGACTTTCATCTTTGCACGAACATTTTCCTTAATTGTCCAGTCAATAGATGAATTTTTACGGATTGTTTCAGTCAACACAACTGCCAATTCCCGTAGTTTGTCCTTGCCCATCAATTCTATGGCGCTTTCATTATCGGCCACGGCAGAATAGAACGCATACTCGTAGGTCGTAAGTCCCATATTTTCAGCGTCTTTATCCTTCTCCACAATGGTCTTGCTCAATTTGATGAGTTCGTCAATAACTTCGGCGGCAGTGATTATTTTGTTATGATAACGTGTGATTGAACTGTCAAGCATCTCCATTAGAGAGCGGCCTTCCACCACATTGAATTTGGAACGTGCCTTGATTTCGCCTTCCAGCAACTTGCGCAACACTTCCAAAGCGACATTTTTATGCTCCATGTCTTTCAATTCAAGCAAAAACTCCTCCGAAAGAATGGAAATGTCGGGCTTCTTGATGCCTGCCGCATCAAACAAGTCGATAACTTTCTCCGAAACAAGGGCTTTATCTATCACTTGCCGAATCGTAGTTTCTATCTCCTCATCCGTCTTGCCCTCACCTGTCTGATCGAATTTGCAAAGTCGGGCTTTCACTGCTTGAAAAAAGGCAACCTCATCCTTCACGTCCATTGCAGCATCGTTGGGAACAGCAATGGCGAAAGCCTTACCCAAGGCGGTTACTTCGTTTACAAAACGCTTCTTACCATCGTCCAAGCCCAGAATGAAATCCTCGGCCTTCAGAATCCAAGAAAGTTTACCCGAAGTGTCAGCGGTGAAATATTGCTTATATTCGAAGCCATAGAACATCTGTTCCACCACTTCCAGTTTCTCCTGCATCATGGCTACGGCTTGCTCCTGCTGCTGTGTCGGATCGCCTTTGCCACCCGAGTCGGAATAGAATGACAGGGCTTTCTTCAGATCCGAGGCAATACCAAGATAATCAACCACCAAACCACCTGGTTTGTCCTTGTAAACACGGTTCACACGGGCGATTGCCTGCATCAGATTATGACCTTGCATAGGCTTGTCGATATAGAGTGTATGCAGGCATGGCACATCGAAGCCTGTCAGCCACATGTCGCGTACAATGACGAGTTTCAATTCATCGTCGGGATCTTTCATGCGTTCTGCCAACGCCCTGCGCTGCTCTTTGGTGGTGTGATGTTTAGAAATATTTGCGCCATCCGAGGCAGACGATGTCATCACAACTTTTATCGCACCTTTTGCCAAATCGTCGGAATGCCAATCTGGACGAAGTTTGATTATTTCATCATATAGTTCTGCGGCGATTCGACGGCTCATTGCGACAACCATCGCCTTGCCCTCAAACACCTTCTGACGTTCCTCAAAGTGTGTGACAATATCTTTTGCAATGTTTTTCAAACGATTCGGACTGCCTATCAGCGCCTCCAATTGTGTCCATTTTGCTTTTGCCTTTTGGACATCGTTCATGTTGTCGGTTTCCAATTCCTTGTCGAGTTCTTCAACCAATTGGCGGCCTTCGTCGCTCAATTCCACCTTGGCAAGACGGCTTTCATAGTAGATGCGCACGGTGGCGCCGTCTTCCACAGCTTGGGCAATGTCGTAAACGTCAATGTAGTTGCCGAAAACGGCAGGCGTGTTCTTATCTTCTTTCTCGATGGGTGTTCCCGTGAAACCGAGATAAGTGGCATTCGGCAACGCGTCGCGTAGGTATTTGGCGAAACCGTATTTGATTTCCGAACCAATAACCTCATCGGCTTCGTTCTTCACATCCACATTCTTTGCCTTGAAACCGTATTGTGTGCGGTGTGCCTCGTCGGCCATCACGATGACATTGCTGCGGTCGGTGAGCGTGTCGTAAACATTGCCCTTCTCGGGTTGAAACTTTTGGATTGTGGTAAAAATCACACCGCCCGACTGCACCGACAAGAGTTTCTTCAAGTGCTCACGACTTTCGGCTTGGACAGGTGTCTGCCTTAAAAGTTGCTTTGCGCCCGTGAAGGTGTCGAAAAGTTGGTCATCCAAATCGTTACGGTCGGTGATAATGACAACTGTCGGATTGTTAAGGCGTTGCACGATTTTGCCCGTATAGAACACCATGGTCAGTGATTTACCACTACCTTGCGTATGCCATACCACACCAGCGCGGTGGTCGCCTTCCGTCTGTCCCGCCACCGTTTTGAGTCCATAGTGCGCAGGCGATTCGGCAACCATGTTTTTCGTGTTGATACCCGTGGCCCGAATAGTTGATTCCACCGCCTTGTTGACGGCATAGTATTGATGGTAGGCGGCAATCTTCTTCACCGTCTTGATGGTGGTGAGGCCAGTCTTTAAGTCCTCCTGTTTCTGTTTCTCGAATACTGTGAACGACTGCACTAAATCGAGTAAAATATCCTTCCGCATCATACCGTTGACTAACACTTCCAACTCGCTCACTAAATGCGAAGCGATGTTCTCGCCGTCCTCGCTCTTCCAAACCGTAAATCGGCTGAAGCCCGCCGAAAGTGAGCCTGCCCGTGCTTCCAGACCATCGGAAATGACGACCAAAGCATTGTAAGTGAACACTGATGGGATCTGCTGTTTGTAGGTTTCAATCTGCCGATAGGCACTTTGCAGGGTAGCGTTCTCATCAGCTGCATTTTTCAGCTCGAACAGGACCAACGGTAGTCCGTTCACAAACAGCAGCACATCGGGGCGGCGGTTGTGACCGTTTTCGATGATTGTAAATTGATTGACAACGGTAAACTCATTGTTGTGAAAGTCGTTGAAGTCGATGAGCCACACCCTTTCGCCTCGCTCCACGCCGTCTTTTGTAATTGAAACAGGAATTCCTTCTGTCAGCATTCGATGAAACGTCTCATTGTTGGCAAGCATATCTGGCGAGTCCAGATGCATCACCGTTTTTATCGCCGCTTCCTGCACCAACCAAGGCAATGAAGGATTAATTCGCTTCACTGCATTCTCCAACTTATGGTACAGCAATACATCCTCAAAGCTCAATCGCATAGGATTCTCACTGTCGGGCGCAATGTCGGGGCCATAAAGGTAATTGTAACCTTTGGCTTTAAGCTGGTCGATGAGCATCTGCTCGATGTCGGATTCGTGGAGTGGGGGCATAACGACTTACAATTTAACAGAAGGAATATATTTCGTGATATCTACATTAGGTAATTTACTTCCTTTGGAGATTACATCGGTAATGAATTTTGAACAATCGGCAGATGAGAGTTTTTTTCTCTCATAAGCATAATACAAGAAATCGAGGGTTGTCAAGTAAGTTATACTTTCCCTTTCACAGTATGCTTTGATGTCCTTCAGATTACTGCTGCCAATCACATTGTTGGTAAACTTGCAATAGGCCATACAGGCGCTTTCACCTTTTCCGAACGTGTTCTTTAACATTGCATATTCTTTCAAAACTTCTCCTGTGGGATTGAACGTCTCCAATACTATATTCTTCAAGAAGTGGATCTGGTTGTCGAGCTGACCTTGAATAGTTCCTATTTCCTCGTAAACAGTACTAAGCACAACATGGTCGTATTCCGTCAATATTTCGGGCAACAGACTCAACATATTGGCTTTAGAGAAATGAATCAGCACATCAGCATCCAGCACTATCTTGACCTTCATACCCAATTAAATTTAACAATTCAAGATAATGTCCTTCGGAAATTTTCTCTTCTTCGAACAATTGTCTTGCCTTTGAGCCAAAATCGCCAATAATAAGGCGTTCACCGTCACCTTTCTTGTATAATCGGTCATCGTAGCCACGCAACGCCGCTTCTTTTATAATGCTAAGTTTCAAGAGCGATTCTGCACATTTGGGAGTTATTATTCGTAGCTCCTTTAGCCGCACCACCATGGTTTGATGTGAAATGCCATAAAGTTGTTCCAATCGGATAACGGTATTTATTCCGATTTGTTTATTCTTCAATTCTTCCGCAGGAATATTCATAAGCAGACCTTCTTTGGGCATCAGAAAGGCGGAAGCAAACATATTTGCAGAGCGTTCCGCAGGATCTGTAATTTGAAGTTGCCCGCAAAAATGAGGCTGCGGATTTTCGTCGAAATAAAGATGATACAGCTCGTGGGCGATGGTAAAATGCTGCCTTCCCTTGGTAATGCTGCTATTAACAAGCATAAAGCGGTTTTTCCCGTCAGTGGAGCTCAAGGAGAGTCCAAAGAGATTGTCTGATAACGGACGATAAACCGTCATGATATTAAGTTGACGGAGAGCGGTCTTCATATTGACGGGTTCGCTGCTTGAAATCCGTAAATATTCACCACGCATTTTTGCGGCAAGGTTCTCGGCTGTTTCAAAATCAATCTTTTTCATTCCGCAAGAAGTTTCCCCATTTTCAAATAATTCAAGACAAGATTTTTGAACTCTGCTATTTCCTTCATATCATTGGTATTGATGTCGTCGGCACGGAAGGCACAAGTCAACATTTCATCGACGACATTTTTGTCTTCCTCGAACAAAAGACCAAGTTCGCAACCGAATAATGCCACGGCTTTTTCAAGAACTTCAAGAGGTGCTTCGCGTTCACCACTCTCATAATTGGCGTATGCGGAACGGTTGATTCCCAAGAACTCCGAAACCTTCTCCTGCGTATAGCCATTGGCCGTACGCAAGGATTTTAAATTTCTGCCAATAACAGTTTTCATAAAAGACTTTTGTTGTTTTATTATTACTTTAATGGAGATTGTTTATCCGTGGCAAAAATACAAAATAAAACTAAGACTCGTGTAATTTTGCCACAGAAAAATCAATATCATTATCGATGAGCATCTGCTCTATGTCGGATTCGTG
>DFGI01000026.1 GCA_002371705.1 Bacteroidales bacterium UBA3754 | reverse complement strand
GTTGTTCTCTGACGAGAAGATTACATTGGATGCTGATGACAAGTTCGGAAACGAAGAATTCGATGAGGAAATCCTTCATATGCGCCAGTTGCTTAAATCTCGTTTGGTTGATATGGACTTGTCTGTGAGAGCATTGAACTGCTTGAAGGCAGCCGACGTTGAAACATTGGGCGAATTGGTTCAATTCAACAAAAACGACTTGCTTAAATTTAGAAATTTTGGTAAAAAATCGCTTACCGAGTTGGATGAGTTATTGGAATCATTGAACTTGAACTTCGGTATGGATATTGCAAAGTACAAATTGGATAAAGAATAGAAAGAGATGAGACACGGAAGAAAAGTAAACCATTTAGGTAGAACGCACGAACATAGATTGGCAATGTTGTCGAATATGGCAACTTCCCTAATCATGCACAAAAGAATCAAAACAACTGTAGCAAAAGCAAAAGCTTTACAGAAATATGTTGATCCAATTATCACTCGCTCGAAAGACGATACAACTCACTCTCGCCGTATGGTGTTCCGCTACTTGCAGAACAAATATGCTGTGACTGAATTGTTCCGTGAAATTTCGGCAAAGGTTGGCGACCGTCCAGGTGGCTACACCAGAATCATTAAACTTGGTACTCGCCTTGGTGATGCAGCTGAAATGTGTTTGATTGAGTTAGTTGATTTCAACGATGTATATACGAAGAAAGCAGCTGCCGCTCCTGAAAAGAAAGCTCCAGTTCGCAGAAGTCGTAAAAAATCTACAGCAGCTAAAACAGCAGCAGCGGAGGAAGTTAAAGACGCTGAAGTTGTTGAGGAAACTACAGAGGCTTCAGAAGCAAAGGCTGAATAATCCTCACAAGGTTGACACCTACAGAAAGAGAAATCCAGAAATGGGTTTCTCTTTTTTTTTAAGAAATTTTTCACCCGTATATTCATTTTCCGTATAGGAAAAGGCAAAATCTGTTTGTTTTTTTCCTTAAAAATTCGTTATTTTGACGGATTTATGAAACTTATGTAGTAGAAAATTTGTCTATATCGAAAAGTATGAATATCAAACACAAAAATACTATGTTCTCATCGTTATGTTTTAAGCGATTCTTATTGGGAATCATTTGTTTAATGGGTTCAGTTATAGCTGGTTATGCCCAGGTTGATTTCGAGTTTTGGTTTGCGGCTCCGTATGCAAATATTGACCATGCTCCGCAATGGCCGAAAGAATATCAATACAAAACTGGTGGTCGTCCTGTGTATTTGCGTTTGGCTACGCAAGATGCTGATGCCGATGTGATGGTTACGTTGCCAGCAACAGGTAAGACAATCGCAAAATTGCATATTGATGCAAATAGTACAGAAACTGTTGATTTGACTGAGATTATCGATGAAATTCAATGTAGCAATACGCAACAAATTGTTGAAAATAAAGGTATCTACATTCGTTCAAATGCGTTGATAACCGCATATTACGAAATTGCTTCGGTGTTGAATACCGATATTTTCTCATTGAAAGGACAGAACGCACTTGGTAAAGAGTTCTATGCTCCCTTCCAGAATAAAATGACTAACGATACGTATCATAATCGTGGGTTTGGTGAAGAAGAAGTGACAGATGATTGCCCGAATTGTGGTGGTGTGAAAGAAAATAAACTTTCTGACCCTGCATATTCATACCTTGTTGTTGTTGCAACGCAAAATAATACGGTCGTTACAATTACTCCAACAACAAGAACCGTTGGCGGTGCGAAAGGTGAAAGTGTTAGTGTAAGATTGAACCGTGGTCAGACCTACGTGGTTCGTGCATACGGACAAAATCTTGCAGCTCGTATGTCGGGAACGCACATTACTGCCACAAAACCTATTGCGGTAACTATCGGTGAGGATTCTGCATATCCTGATTATTACACAAAATCGGGCGACTGCGAGGATTACGTGGGTGACCAAATCGTGCCAGTTTCTGTTGTTGGACGTGATTATGCAGTTGTTCAAGGACAAGGTTTTAAATCTGCAAGTCAAAGTAGCCAAAACAAAGGCGTTGATTTCAAGGAGATTGTTGCTATAACTGCTATAGAAGATGGTACAACATTCACCGTAAATGGTGCTTCATATGGTTCGACGTTGAACAAAGGCGAAACAGTTTCTGTAGAACTTGATCCAAATGATGTTTATACGTTCATTCGTGCGAATAATCCCGTGTATGCATTCCAAGTTTCTGGTTACAAGTGCGAGGTTGCAGGTGCATTGTTGCCATCGGTTGAAATGTGTACAGGTTCTTACAAAGTTGGTTTTGTGAGAACATACGGTTCGGAACAAGATCAGGAATTCTATATGAACTTGATGGTGAAAGGTGATGGTGAACATGACTTTTTGATAAATGGTCAAAAATCAGATGCGATAGAATCAGCAACGTTTACTCCTGTGCAAATTGAAGGTTCGGATTGGAAAGTTGCCAGAGTTTATTTCTCTCAAAGTGAGATGCCAGAAGGAGCGTATTATATTCAAAACAAGACTTCGTTGTTCCACATGGGTATGATGAACTCTGCAGCACACAAATGGAGCGATAGCGAACCATATCGTTTGATGGGGTCTATGTATGGGTATTTCTCTCGTTTTAGCGATAACTTCCCGAATGCGAAGATTGTAAATAACAACGATACCAGCATCACTATAGTTCGTGGAACAAAAGTCAGCTTGCTTGCCGATGGTGGTTATAAATTTAAGTGGGTTGGCTATATGTGGAATGGTCACGATTGGGATTTGCTTGATTCTCCATATTATTTGAACAATCCAAATGTGGAAAATCCATTCGCTATTATTGATGGTTTGGGTATCTACAAATATGTGGCAACTATCACAACTGAATGTTATGATGATGTGGAACGTAGTGTGTTGATTAAAATTGTGGAAGATGTTGATTTACACAATGTTCACGATACTGTTTGCTACACTCCAGGACTCTCGCCTGACAATGATATGAGTCAGTATTATGATTTGTTCAACTTGAACGATACAATTGTCGGCAAGAACGGTTTGATTACAGGTTTTTATGTTGACCATTTCAATAAATTTGTGTCTGCCGATACGGTGATTGTTGAGGATGCTGAGGTTAATCGTCCAGCAAAAGCAGTCGCATTTAATGGCTCTTATAGCACAGTGGCAAATCCAAGAATTGACGATGAAAATTCATCAGACAATGTCGGTTATTTAAGAAAAACAGGTGAAACGTGGTCCGATAAATATACTGGCGCTTCGGGAGGCGATAGTCAGAAAAGTGTGTTCTTGACGTTGGATGTTTCTGCATCGGATTTAACACTTGACAAGACTGATAAAATATCATTCGATATTCGCTACGACAGTACGTATTTGGAAAACAATGGGGTGAAGGAACATCGAGTATATGTAGATATGGTTTCTCGTTCAGGTCAATCTGTTTCACAATGGGTGACAACGTTGGAACCATTTAACAAAGTAAACAATAAAGCCGATACAACTTATACGGCTGATTGGAAACACGTGGAACTTGATATGGATGATTACAAAGACCAATTAAGTAGAATTGATACGTTCAGAATTCGCGTGTATTGCGATAGTTGGTATGAAAGAAATGGTAAGTATTATGGATATTATATTGATAATATTAAATATTTCACCAAGGATCGTATTGAGGTTTTGAATACCGAAGATGATTCTAAAAAATACACGGTTACCGATGGTGATTCGTTGTATGCAATTGTGTGGAACTATTTCGACGTAACCCGTTCCGATACTACTATGGTATATCTGTCGGTTCGTAACCCTGGACGTGAAAAACGTATGGTTCAGTTGGAAGATACGTGTGTGACAGGTAGTCGTGTTGAGGAATTTGATTTGACTCGCTACAATTACGCGACAGGTGGTGCAATGATTGCAACCCGTGTATGGTACGAAGATGCTGCGATGACTAAAGAAATAGAGAATCCTCAATTCGTACAAATGGAATCGGGTGAACATATATTCTATGTATCAGTACAAGATGAGTGCGACGAAACGCAGTTGGGTATGTTAACAGTGAATGTGGCAACTATTCCTGAGGTTCACGATGCAACCATCAAGAAATGTCAGGTTCATGGCATTGGTTCGGGCGTGCAAGGTATGATAGTTCTCGATGATGAACGGAAGAATATTACTGATGATACAAAAGCAAAAGTTACGTGGTACAAGGATAAGAACTACACCCAGAAAATTGGCGGTTCGGATTCAAAAATTCCAGTTGCCGATGGTACAGTATTTTATGCTGAAGTAACTGATTCAAAAGATGCAAAAGGACGTTGTCCGTCGTATGCTACACTTACGGTAAATGTGACTCCAGTTCCAGCTATTACTTTCAATGATTTTGAAATGTGTGAGGATGAAGGCTCGAAAGATTTGAATGCATCGCCTGCTGGTGGTGTATATTCAGGTGACGGCGTTTCTGGTTCGGTATTCAGTCCAACGGAAGGTGCTGGTACGTATAAAATCCTTTATACCATTACAAAAGATGGTTGCGAGAATTTCGATTCTGTAAATGTAACAGTTAATCCTAGAGTTGAGGTTACGTTGGTGAACACAACTGGTCAGTTGAATGGTGGCGATAAGAAACAAGCTCAGTTATCGGGAACAGTAACTCCAGCATCGGGCACATATACATATGCTTGGACACAGGCTGTTGTTGAGAAAAACTCAACAGAATTGAATTGGGAAAATGCGACATTGTTGGAAAGCACAAACATTTTAAGTCCGAAAACAAAAGAATTGATTCGTCCTACTTATTTCAAAGTTAACGTTACCGATTCCAATACAGGTTGTTCGGGTGAAGCAGATGTACTTGTGGATGTGTATGTTCCAGTAGAAGTGAAATTGGATTTGACACCAGTTTGTGCTGGCACTGATGTGACAATTGACGCAAAACGTGTGGGTGGTGTTGGTCCGTTCACGTATGAATGGACATTTGACCCATCAAATACATCATACGAAAAAACGAATGATTCTGTTGTTGTATTGAAACAACCAACGAAAGATGTTATTGTTTCGGTTAAGGTAACTGATGTTGGTGGTAAGACTGGAGAGAATGTTGCAACAGAACAGAAAATACAAACTGTGTATGCTAATCCAGTTATCACATTGGCTGATAATAAAGCCTGCGAGGGTATAGGTATGGAGTTGGAGGCTTCAGTTTCGAGTGGAACTGCTCCGTATGAATCAACTTGGAGTGGCAATACCGAAGTGCTTACATCATCGTTGACGGGGACAAAAGCTGTTGTCAGCAAGAAAACTACTGAAGGTACATATTATTTAACGTATAGCGTTGTAGATAAAAATAAATGTAAGGCAAGCAAGAATGTGACTGCGCAAGTGTTCCAGAAACCTGAGATTTCGGCACAAATTGCTAAACAAATGACTTGCGTTGGCGACAGCATTCAGTTCAGCACTACCATTATAAAAGGTAGTTCAGTGAATGCGAAATACACATGGGAGTCGCAGGAAAGTTTGTCGGCATTGTCGGCAACAAACATTTCGAATCCGAAATTTGCGTCGAATGTATACGGTTCTCATCGCTTCAAAGTAATAATGACAGACCAAAATTCTTGTAAGGATACATCAGATGAGGTTTCGATTCGTGTAAATCCACGTCCTACGGTTGAGGTCAATCCAAAGGATAAGATTTGTGTACAAGAGGGTGGTATTCAAATTAGTGCAACGCCTTCAATTCCTGGTAACGACCCATCAGTAACATATTCTTACGAATGGACTGGCGTTGATAGTCCGTATGAACCAAATCCAATGTTGGATGTGTCAACGGCTGGTACTAAGACAGTTACGGTTCGTGTAACATCAAATTCTGGTTGTGAGTCAGCTGAGGCAACTGGCACATTTGTGGTAAATCCACTTCCAATAGTTGACTTTATTACGAAAGATCCAACTGGTTGTGCAAACGATACCATTACGTTGGCAGCAAATGCATCATCAACTGATGTTTCTTACAGTTGGTCATCGCCAATTGGTTTCATTGGTCCAGACAATACAAGTTCGGTAAAAGTGCGCTTGCCGGAAAAGGTTGGTGCTGTAACTCCGCAAGATTATAAAGTGGAATTGAATGTTACTGATAATAAGACAACTTGTAAAGGTTATACCTCGGGATATGTAACAGCGTTGCCGTTGCCTCAGGTAACTATTGATGGTCAAGGTGAGGTTTGTGCTGGTGGTACTCAAACATTGTCGCCAACAGTGACATTTAAAAATACTCCAACATATTCTATTAAATGGTACCGCGATACAACTCAGTTGAGCAGTACCGATGTGGAACAACCAACATATACACAAACGGGAACGGGTGTGTTTACTATTGGTGTGATGATTACCGATGGTAAAGGTTGCGTTGGAACCGACACTATTGCTATTAAAGGTCTTGAATTGCCAAAGGCAAATGCTGGTGAGGATTTCACAGTGAATTGGCGTGAAGATTTTGAATTGTCGGGTAGTGCAAGCGGTGGTACACCAGATTATACGTACTTGTGGAGTCCAGCCGATTCGCTTATCACAAGTCCGATTTTGCAAAATCCAAAAGGTAACTTGTTGGAAACTACTGTATATACCTTGACTGTAACGGATAGAAAATCTTGTTCAAATTCCGATGAGGTGATTGTTACGGTAATTGGTCAACCATTGAAAGTTACAATTGTTCAGCGAGACAGTTTGTGTGCTGGCGAAACGGTTACTTTGGAGGCTTTGCCTTCAGGTGGTACAGGTGATTACCGTTACAAATGGGTTAATTTGAAAGATGCTTCAACAGTAATTTCTACTGAAAAAACAATCGATGTTGATGCAGCTGGTACATATCAAGTGGAATTGAGCTGTGTTGGCGAAAAAACGTTTGACCCAACATCTGACAAGAAAGTGATAACCGTATATGACAATCCTGCGATTACGATTATTGGTGGCACAGACTTGCGTGTTTGTCAAAATGCTGTAAAATCAATAGTGCCACAGGTTTCTGGAGGTTTCACTCCATATTCGTATGAATGGACCGAAGAAGAAAGCCCACTTGTGATTACAAAAGAGACATACGCATTTAGCAACTCTCAAGTTACAGGTGCGCAGACAGTTACATTGAAAGTTACTGATTCCATCGGTTGTAATACTATATTGCCTATCACGGTGAATGTTGATCCACTACCATCGGTAACAATCAACGATATGGCCGTTTGCTCGAATGACGAAGGTTCAATTACCGCAGAACCGGGCAACACTGGTTTGGCTCCATTCAAATATACGTGGAGCGGATTTGATGAACTTCAGCCACAGGATAATGTTGCGAAATTTACAATCGACACCGAAGAATCAATTATGTTGATGGCTACGGTTGTTATCACTGACGACCACGGATGTCAAAGTTCCGATGATGCTGCAATAACAATCAAACCGTTGCCAACATTGAAACTTGATCCAAAATATACTGTTTGTGCTGAAGCAGATTTGACATTGGATATTAATAAAGACGGAATTCCAGGTTCATTTACTATGGAATGGGTTGGTGGAACAGGAATGAAGTACATCACCGACCAATCTGTTGTGACCCGTTCAATATTCAATGCACCAAAGACTGGCACTTATACGTTGGAGTACACAATTACCGACGATGATTATGGTTGTCCTCGTGTTGATGAAACTTCGGTGATGGTTTATCCTGCTGTTAAACTTGCCGATATTCCAGACCAAATTGCTTGTGCAAGCACTGATTTGGAAATCACAGCGAAGATACTCGAAGGTAATCCAACTTCATACTCATGGATTGGTAGTGTATCACCAAAGAATACAAAGGACACCAAGTTCAACTTTGTGAAAGAAGGTACATACGAGGTGAGCGTGATTGCCGGCGATATGTATTGTAGTGATGAAAAGGTATTCAATGTTGAGGTGAAACCAAATCCAAAAGTTGATATTGATGGTTCGCCAATCAAGGAAGCTGATTTTATGTCGAACGTTCAGTTGACTGGTCAAATTATCAAAGAAACCACAGGCCCATACACGCATAAATGGACTGAACCGCTTGCAAATAACATTGCATCGGGTGCTAACGAACAAGTGGTGACGACAGGTAAAATTAACCAAACGACTGACTTTATTTATCAAATTACCGATAAGTATGGTTGCGTTGACTCAGCATTAATCCGTTTGCAAACCGAGATGATTTTGCCTCAATTGCGTAGATTGTGCGATGGTACTGAAGTTGAGGTCGCTCCAAACGAATTGGTTGATGAATCTGTGGTATGTTTGACAGATAAGGGAGTTGAACTTTGTCAAGGAGAATCAACATATTTGATTCCAATCTTTATTTCGGGTAACGAAGAAAGTATCAGTAAACTTTCATACAAATGGACTGATGACGAGCGAAATGAATTGGGTAGCGACATTAACTTGTTGATTACTCCAACAAAACCGCAAACCATCTACAATTTGCATGTGTATAATGAATCTACAGGTTTCTACGATGATGTAACGTTTAAAGTTCGTGTACATCAATTGCCAAAGGCTTCGATAATTGTTTCTCCTGAATGGAATGGCTTGTACTATACAAGCCGAGGAAACAAGTCTGATTACCTTGTCGTTGATGGTAATCCTTCGTCGGATGAAGATGTCGAATTCATTTCCCACAAATGGACGGTAAGTCCAGAAGTGATGATTGGAAACACTGCGGCACAACGCACCAACATCTTCACTACAGAAGAAATCAAACCATTGACGTTGACCTACGAAGTAACTGACGAATACGGTTGCTACACGAAAACAAGCCGTGATATTGAAATTGTGAAACAACCAATTCCTGTAATCATTGGACCAAATGTGTGTGAAAATACTACGGCAACGTATTCAACCAGCATTACGTACCCGAAAGGTTCATTGTATTGGTGGGAAGTAACAGGTGGAACTATTTTGGGTGACCCAACAGCATCACGTATTGATGTGCTTTGGGAAAGCACCGAAAATACTACAATTACCGTGAACGTATATCCAAAAGGCGACCGCGATATTGAAGGAGAAAAGAGACGGGTATATGTAACTCCTGTTCCTGACATCGACATAGAAGGTAAGACTCACGTATGCGTTGGTGAATACGCTAACTACGAGGCTATCAATAATATACCTTCAATGCGGTTGGCATACTCTTGGGAAGTTCTTGATGGTTACGGCGCATTGACGAACATTTCGTATCCAGTGAGCGACATGGCTACAATCCAATGGAATAAAGTAGGTCGGGATTCTGTAGTATTGCATGTGGCAAATGCCGATGCTGGTGGCTCTTGTGCGGTAACCGATACGTTGCCAGTATTTATTCATAGAATACCATTGGCAGACTTTACATATCAGGCTACTGAAGATGTTTATTTCAAGAACGAAGGTCGTATTCGTCACACCGACAGCATTTTCGTTGATAAGGAAGTAACATTTACAAACACAACGAAGAATGCCGACAGCTACGATTTCTACTGGGATTTCATTGGCGATGGTGTTTATACCGAAAATACTAAGGATGCCATTTATAAATACGACGAAGTTGGCGATTTTATGGTATCGTTGATGGTTGTGGAAAATATGTGGGGATGTAACAATGTGGTATCAAAACCGTTGAAGGTTGTTCCAAATCCAAATTGCGGTATGACATTCCCGAATGCGTTCACACCTGATTTGTCGGAAAATAACACATTCTATCCTGTATTTAAGGAAGGTGTTCTTGAAAGTGGATATGAATTGAGAATTTACAATCGTTGGGGAACGCTTTTGTGGTCAACACAAGACATTGCCGAAGAATGGGACGGTGTGTATAAAGGCTCTATCAGCAAACAAGATGTGTATGTATATCAATGTAAGGCTACTTGCGAAGATATAGACCCATCTACTGGCGAGCATAGAATACTCAATATTAAGGGCGATGTTACTATCATTCGATAGTTAATATGCCCATATAGGCACAAAAGGGGAAACCTGCATTGCAAGTTTCCCCTTTTAACTTAAAAACAGAATGGTGTCACCCCGTTTGAAGAAAATACTGATATGGTTGCTTAAAATCCTCATTTTCGTGGTTGCGTGGAGCTATGTGGTGTATAAGCTCGCGACTATGGAACAGGACTTCTCTGTGATTTTCTCAGATGGGAATTTTTCGATTCCTCTATTTTCGTCCGTTTGTATTCTAATGTTCGCCAACTGGGGAGCGGAGTCGCTTAAATGGCAGAATTTGGTGAATTGTGGACAAAAAATCACGTATCGGAAAGCGGTTTCTGGAGTGTTGGTTGGCTTGCCGCTGGCGCTTATTACTCCAAATCGGGTGGGGGAAATAGGCGGTCGGGCTATTGTGCTTGACAAAGGCCGTAGGAATGCAGTAGTAGCCACATTTTTAGGTAGTATGACGCAATTGGCTTCCACACTGATTTTTGGCGTGCTTGGCGTGCTGGTGTATTTGCTATTTTTTCCGCATACAGTGGGGGTGGAGAGTGCCGCTTGGATTTCATTGTTGATTGTTGTTGCTCTTGTGGTGGTATTGTTGGTGTGTCGTGACCAACGATGGCTGCGACGCCTTGCATTAAAATTAGTCGGGCGGAAAATGTATGTGGCGTTTATCCGTGCTATGCGGTTATATTGTTTTGGCAATATATTTCGTGTGTTGCTTATCAGTTTGCTCCGCTATTGCGTGTTTTCACTTCAGTTTGGTTTGCTCATTCGAATGTTGATACCAGAATTGTCTGTTGTTGAGATATTTGTAGGTATCACACTCACGTATTTATTTACAACGGTAATTCCAACCACTGTGCTGGGAGAAATAGGCATTCGCGGCTCGGTGGCAATGTTTGTGTTTGGAGCGTTTACTACGCACGTGGCAGTAATATTTCAAATAAGCCTTCTTATTTGGATAATTAATATTGCGGTGCCAACGTTGGCTGGTTCGCTCATTTTGTTGAGTTTACGACAAAAAAAACACGTTAATTCAACCAAATAGTTATGGAGCCTTGTCCTTTGGACTTTACACAGCAAAACGCTCTGCAATAATCTTGTAACGTTTTGATTTGCTGTGAGCTACTTGATATTTTCGAAAGAACTTGTTTTGTTTGTGTAGTAGTGGGAGTAAAAAGTATATCCATAGGCAACAAATTTTAATTTAGTAATAAAACGGAGCAAATAGTGTTTTAGTATTGTAAAAGAATTATTTTTGCACCAATAATGAAAACGAAGAGAAAATCATTTTGGGTTCGGTTATATCGTTGGCGATTGAAGCGCATCACCGATAAGCAATTTATGTATTTGCTAAGTCTGGTGCTGGGAGTGGTATCGGGACTTGCCGCCGTTATACTGAAATCAATGGTGCATGGTATTCAGTATCTTATTCACCAACTTTCGCCAGCGTCGGGTTTTAATTATTTGTATTTCTTCCTGCCAATGGTGGGAATCACGCTCACATTGTTTGCCATTAAGTATATAATCAAAAAAGATTCAAATATTGGCGTGCCTGGGGTTCTTTACGCCATTTCTCGCAAGAAGGGGGTGATTGAGCCTCACAATATGTTTTCGTCAATGTTGGGTAGTGCGCTTACTGTCGGTTTTGGTGGGTCGGTTGGGTTGGAAGGCCCGAGTATTGTGACGGGTGCAGCCTATGGTTCAAATTTTGCACGAATTTTCCGTTTGGATTATAAAAAATGCGTGACGCTGATTGGATGCGGTGCTGCGGGTGTTATGGCGGCAATATTCAACGCTCCGATTGCGGCGGTAATTTTTGTGTTGGAAGTTATTTATGCTAACTTTTCAATGTCGTCAATTGTTCCGTTGATGCTAACATCCTCAATAGCAACACTTTCATCGTACTTCTTTTTTGAACAAGACGTGTTGTTCCATTCGGTGGATATGTTCAACCGCGACTATCGTTTTCAAGATGTGCCGTCATTTGTGGTATTGGGAATCATAACTGGTTTGGTATCAGTATATTTCAAGAAAATGTATGTGTTGATGAACAATATGTTTTCGAAAATCAAAAGCAAAAAGAAAAGATTATATATCGGAGGATTTACACTTGGTGCGCTGTTGTTTTTCTTTCCGTCGTTGTATGGTGAGGGTTTTAGGGAAATAAACATGTCGTTCCGTGGAGATTATTCGTTTTTGTTGGAACAGCCGTTGTGGGAGAATTGCCAGAATAGTTTTATGATGATGTGCATTTTATTTACATCCGTCATTTTTGTGAAAGTTATAGCTTCGTCTCTCACGTTTGGCGCAGGTGGGGTGGGTGGTATTTTTGCGCCATCGTTGTTCATTGGTGCAGTGATAGGATTATTCTTCTCGTTTTTGTTCTCGTATTTTAATATCCGTGTTCCCGAATCAATTTTCGTTTTGTTGGGAATGTGTGGAATGATTGCTGGCGTGCTTCACGCTCCGCTTACGGGAATTTTCCTTATTGCGGATATTACCAGCGGATATGGATTATTTGTGCCATTAATGTTAGTTTCGGCTATTGCGTATGCAACGGTTCGTATTTTTGAAGACACATCGGTTTATACGTATATGCTTGCACAGCGTAAGGAACTGCTTACCCACGATAAAGATCAATCGGTGCTGACTTTGCTTGATATAAACAAACTAATTGAAACTGATATAGTTACGATAGATCCGAGCGCCACATTGGGCGATTTGGTTGAAGTTATAAAACATTCAAAACGTAACATTTTCCCTGTGGTTGACGAGGATGGTTTTATGCACGGAATGATTAAACTTGACGATATCCGCGATAAAATTTTCTGTCCTGAATTGTATGACGAAATTGACGTGCGTACGTTGATGTATATTCCTGAATATTTTTTCACCCCTGACCAAGATATGGACGAAGTTGTGAGAATTGTGCAAAAAAGTGGACACTACAATTTTCCTGTAATTGCCAATGGAAAATACGTTGGTTGTGTATCGAGGGCGCGAATTTTCCTTGAATATAGAAAGATTTCTGCGTTTTTTTCGGAAGATTAATTGGGGGGAGGAAGTTCCGTTGAAAATGTTATGTCAATGAGAATTTTCCTACTTGTTTGGTCTTGTCTGTTACGGCATACAAATGGCTGATTCTGAATCCGACAACCCAAACGATTTCGCCGGCGGATTCCAGAACAAGCACGTGTTGTTTCTGCAAAAGTGGCACTTTCTCGTCGGTCAAGAAATCGCTCACTTTTTTTCGGCCGTTCATACCAAATGGCACAAAGCTGTCGCCTTGCCGCCATACACGCAATTGCAACGGGAACGATAATTTTTCATAGTCAACACACGCAACAGAACGGTTTTTATCAAGCACAAATTCACTGTGTGGAATAGATGTGAAGTGCAACATTCCATTTTGCAGTTGGTACGTGTCGCAGTTATGAATCCAAATCGTATCTTGTCCTTTTGTCTGTTTTCGTTCCACAAACAAGCAATTCCTATCGTGAAGGGCAACGTATTCATCTGCTTCGAATGTTTTTCCAGCCTGCGTTCCAATGGAATCGAAAATTTGTGCGATAACAGTTGGATTAAATCCATACGGATACAAAAATTCGTACAATAATGTGGAGGCGTGTTCTTGCGCAAGCAATTTTGATTCGTCAATCACAAAACCATTGTTGGTTTGAGAACAGCAGAAATTCCTTTTTTCGGAAATTGTACTGCTGTACAATGCGTGCGCTTCTTGCATGTGCGACATGCTTGTTGATACAGCCTGTAAACAATTAGGCGAAATCGCCTGTAATTCCGGCAAAATAATGTTTCTGATTTTATTCCGAAGATAATCGTTTGCTAAATTTGAAGAATCAACCCGATAACTCAGCGAACTTTGCAAAGCAAAATCCTCAATTTCTTGTCGTGATACTGCCAAAAGCGGACGAACCACCTTGCCGTTTGTCTTTGGTATGCCCGTCAGTCCTTTTATGCCAGCGGAACGAAGCAGATTTATAAAAAATGTTTCAATACTGTCGTTTTGATTGTGGGCAATGGCGATTTTTGTGTAATTGTTTAAGGTACAGATAGTTTCGAACCATTCGTACCGCAATTCGCGCGCTGCCATTTCTATTGAAATTTTTCGTTCCTGCGCCACGGCACGCGTATCGAACGAACACACGTGAATCGGAATTGAACGTGAATGTGCATATTTCATCACAAAATTTTGGTCGCCATCGGATTCGTCGCCACGCAACATAAAATTGCAATGTGCGATAGCGACTTCATACTCAAGTTCATACAGCGTCTGAACCAACGTGATGGAGTCAACGCCACCGCTCACACCGACAAGAATTTTGTCATTTTTTGTAAATAGATGATTTTGCTCAATAAACGTCTGTACAGTATGTAAAAATTCTTTTCTATCCACGGTTACGTTGTTTTATAGTCGGGTATATCTGGTAAAAATGTGTATGTTTTTTGTTCGGCATTGATTTCACACACAAAATGCTCAAGTCCGTTTGTTACAAGTAAATATTTGGCTTTCAGACACATATTGTATTGTGCGATTTGTTCAAATACAGTTTGCGTAATTTTCACTTCGGGAGCCTTGCATTCCGTAATCAGCCGAACACCACCTTCAGGCTCGTAGCATACAATGTCGGCGCGTCGCCGCATAGATTGGATTTCCATTCCAACCTCCACATTCATGAGCGATGCAGGATAGTGTTTTTGCTCCAACAAAAAATGCACTACATGCTGCCGAACCCACTCCTCAGGCGTGAGTTTGACGTATTTCTTCCGAATTACGTCGAAAATAAAAACGACAGAATTTTCTTTTTTCAGACGAAAATCAAACGTCGGCAAGTTTAGTTCGTACATTTTTACTATTTTTACAAAGCAAAGGTACAAATAAGTTTCTATCGTAATTCAATATGGAATACAAAGAAATACTCAGCGATTTAGAAAAGAAAATCTATCATCCGATATACATTTTACACGGTGAGGAGCCGTATTATATTGACATTATCTGCAATTATATTGAAAAAAACGTTTTGACCGATGAGGAAAAAGACTTCAATCAAACGGTGGTTTACGGAAAGGACACTTCGGCGGAGGCTATTAATGCGTTGGCACGACGCTATCCAATGATGTCGGACTATCAGGTGGTGATTGTGAAGGAAGCGCAAAACGTGAAGGACTTGGCGGATTTGAAATTTTATGCTGAAAATCCTTTGAAATCAACCATTTTAGTGTTGTGCCACAAATACAAAAAGATTGACGGAAAGCTCAGTTTGATAAAAACCGTGCAAAAAAATGGCTGCGTGCTCACATCCGACAAAGTTCCCGATTACAATCTTGACAAATGGATTGAAAACTTTTTGAAAGAACAAAATATTGGCTACGAAACGAACATCCCGAAGTTGCTTGCTGATTATTTAGGTAATGATTTACAACGAATTGCAAACGAAATTGATAAATTGCAGAAGGCTGTTCCGAATCTAAAAAAAATCACTGCCGATATTGTTGAAAAAAACATTGGCATCAGCAAACAATTCAATGATTTTGAATTGCAGGATGCGTTTGGCGACCGTGATACGGTCAAGGTATTTCGCATTTTGAAAGTGTATGAGAAAAATCCGAAAGACAATCCTCCTCAACGTACAATTCCGATTTTGTTTAATTTCTTTAAAAATCTATTCCTAATGTATTATATGCCAGGAAAATCGGATGCGGAAGTGGCTTCAACGCTCAAAATCAATCCATATTTGGTAAAAATCAAGTACAGAACCGCCATGCGGAACTACACGGCAATGAAACTGTTCAAAATCATTTCGTTGCTCCGCGAATACGATATGAAAACCAAAGGCGTTGACAGTGGAACCACTTCGTCAAGCGAGTTGATGAGAGAATTGGCGATAAAAATCCTCGCATAAATGAAACGGATTCTGTACATTGTTCCCCACAGACCTGACAGAAGCCCAGGGCAACGCTTCCGTTGCGAGCATTTTATCCCAATTTTGCAGGAAAATGGCTACGAAATCACGTATTCCAATTTGCTCACTGCGTGGGACGATACGTATTTTTATCAGCCGAAACGATACATTATAAAAATGTTCATTTTCTGTAAAGCCTTCTTGCACCGTTGTTTCGACGTGCTTCGTGCAAGACGCTACGATTACATTTTTATCTACCGCGAGGCGTTTATGGTTGGAACGACTTTGTTTGAACGAGGTTTGGCAAAATCGAGGAAACCCATTTTTTTCGACTTCGATGATTCCATTTGGATAACAGACGTTTCCGAAGGAAATAAAAATCTTTCGTGGATGAAACGCTCCTCGAAAACTGATGAAATTATAGCGCTTTCAAGATTGGTAATTGTTGGAAATCAATATCTTGCAGCACATGCAAAACAATTCAACAACAATGTGGTAGTCATTCCAACAACCATTGACACGAATTATCATAAACCTGCCGAAAAACAACCGAAAAACACCGTCTGCATTGGTTGGACAGGCAGTGAAACGACTATCCGCCATTTCAAGTTGATTATACCCGTTCTCAAACGAATAAAAGAAACATATGGCGACAGGGTTGCGTTCGTGCAAATCAGCAACATTACCAGCGAATGCCCTGAAATCGGGCTGGAAACTGTTGTGTGGAACGCCCAAGACGAAATTGCGCAACTGCAACGAATCGACATAGGAATAATGCCGCTTCCCGACGATGCGTGGGCAAAAGGGAAATGCGGTTTCAAAGGGTTGCAATATATGGCGTTGGAAATACCAACAATTATGTCGCCTGTAGGTGTGAATACCGAAATAATTAATGATGGAAAAAATGGTTTTTTCGCCACTACCGATGACGAATGGTTTACGGTGTTGTGCAAACTCATTGACGATGAAAATCTCCGCACGACCATAGGAAAAGAAGGACGAAAAACCGTTGTAGAACGCTATTCCGTTGAGTCTCAGAAGGAAAAATATCTTTCGTTGTTTTTGTAGTGTATGTAATCAGGCATAAAAAAAGCACTTACGCCTGTAAGTGCTTGATTTTCAATGAGCGGGAAACGAGACTCGAACCCGCGACCCTTAGCATTGGAAGGCTAATAGTTTAATTTGCTAAAATACTATCATTCAATATATTACATTATCAAAATTCGTTTTGTGCTATTTTTTTGTAATCATTTTGGAGGTCGATTTTTGATTGAAAACGGCAGAAAAACGTTTGGTTTCAGACGAATCCTTTGCAAAAGTTTCTTATGTTTGTGTGAATGAAGTTTTAACAGTCAAACGAGTATAATTATGTTTTGGGACAAAGTGGCTTTTGCTTACGATTTTTTTGAAAACACGTACAACGGAAAGGTCTATGCCAATACAGGGAAAAAGGTGGCAGAGCAAATAGAATCCGAAGATGAAGTATTGGAATGCGCATGCGGAACGGGTGCCATTAGTATTTTTATAGCGCCAAAGTGCAAACATTTGACGGCTACAGACTTTTCCCAAAAAATGCTAAAGAAGACGGTTACAAAGTTGCAGCAATTCAATAATGTAGAAATCAAATCTTTGGATATGACACAAATTGATTATCCCGACAATAGTTTCGACAAGGTAGTGGCAGGAAACGTGATTCATTTGTTGGACAATCCTATTGTGGTTATTTCGGAACTTGTTCGTGTTTGCAAGCCGAACGGAAAAGTTGTGATTCCTACATACATAAACATTTACGACAACGGCAAGGAAAGTTTTTTGGTCAAGATTTTTGAAAAAGCAGGGGCAAATTTCAAAAAACAATTCAATTTGGACTCGTACAAAGCTTTCTTTAAAAATGCAGGATACGAGCATGTAGAATATCACGTGGTTGAGGGCAAAATGCCATGTGCTATTGCTGTGATCACAAAATTTTCTTCAAAGGAATAAGGAAATAGTTTTTTTATACGTTTTTTTACAGATAGAGAATTATATGATTTTAAAAATATTTAGGTTTTTCTGCAATAAAATATTGGCTATTCGAAAAATAGAGTACATTTGCTGTAAATAAAAATTATTAAACCTTAAAATTTATTTTCTATGAAAAAAATCTTATCACTTATGGTTGCGCTGATTACAACCTTAACCATGTTTACTGCATGTGGCGACGATGACAAAGAAAAAAATGGTCCAAGTAATTCATCTTCAAAGTATTTTGAAGAAGCAGTAGCTGCATTTTCTATTAATGCAACTCCGACAGAAACATTCAAAGGAACTGTCATTGACGCTGATTATGGCTATTCTGACGATTGCACACTTGCGCTTTATTCCGATGGAACAGCCGTATTTGCATACGAAAGAAGTTACAATGGCACAGCTTTACAAGCAGCTGGTTACTATTCTACGACTTACACAAAAGATGGTAGCACATATATACTTGGAACAAGTGGAAAAACATACATTAGAAAATCTTCTTCCGTGGTTGATAATCAGAATGTGATTGATGGATGTGTTGCATACGAGATTGTTGTTTCAGGAAGTAAAATCACGGTTTTCGAATATTAGTACATTTAACAAAGAATTATTGAAAGCAACGGCATATTTGTTGTTGCTTTTTTATTTTCCCAATTTAGGAAAAGCAATCAAAATCCCTGCTAAAACCGTTGCACAATTCAAGGCAGGAAAAGCATTGAGCGAAAAAGTAAACAAGAAAAAATAAATTTTCTCGTATATCTATTTTCAAGGGAATGACGCAAGTTGTTCCCTTTTTTTTATTTTTACGTTGAGTATATATTCAAACAAATAGTTGATAGTTCAATGAATTTACGAAAGACAACAATAAAAGGGGAACAATACTTAATTTCTGCAAAAGAAAATAAAGATGATTATTTTGGGGTCGCTTATTCTCTACTAAAAAAAATGTTTGTAGAAATGACACAATTGGCAAAGGCTTACCATTCAACAAAATTTGACTTTGTTGATTACCCATTTGCGTACAGAGAGCGACAATTAGATAGTTTGATGTTACCAGCGTTGTCAAAATTGTGCAAGGGAATTGTTATTGCTGAATATCCTGTTGAGCGTCAATATAAGTTAGATGATGATAAAAGACAGGATATTTATAAATCATCAGGTAGAGTTGATTATTGGTGTATTTATAAAGGATATAGTTTTGTTATTGAGGTAAAACACGCATACGATAATCCATCGAATCAGAGTACTACAGATGCATTAAAACAACGTTGGTTGTATATGAATGCAACGCAATTACAAACAATAAAGAAGTATTTGAGTTCGTTCGGAGAGGCAACTAACGGAATAATTCGTTTAGGTTTACTTTTTGTTTCTTCCTATATGAAAGAAAACAAGCGTGAAAATGATTTACGAACAGAATTGAAACGCATTTCTCAAGATATATGTACAAAGAAACCAACGAAAACAACTCCTGATTTTGTCGCAGGATGGGAAATAAACACAAAATTTATGGAGAACAAAAATGGTGATGGGCTTTTTTATCCAAGTTTTATGTTGATTTCTAAGGTTTTTTCTCCAATAAAACACAATGGTGGTAAAAATAAATAGCATTGAGTTTTCTACATATAGGGAATTATAGGACTTTAAAATCATAACCCATAATTTTCCCTCCTCTTGTTTTTCTGAAATTTTTTTCTTATATTTGTAAACTTGAAAAAATGTGTTTTCTATATGTTTGGACTTTTGAATGGTGTGATAAAATATAAGTCGTTGATAGTTAATGATTTATGTAAGTATTGGGGGGGGTAAAATATCTTTCTTCACCTGATTATATCGTAGACATGCGACTTTCCGTCATAGCACGGGAGTCGCTTTTTTTTTTGAATTGTTTAATTTTAAAATTTAATAGTATGAAACGAATTTTTAAAAATTTTTTGCTGTTGAGTATTGTAGTTGCAATGTTTACAGCGTGTAGTAAGGAAAAGAATGAAACACCAAAACCTGATGATAAAAAATCGGAAACGGTGTTGAGTGTGTCAACAATGGAATTGAATTTTGATAAGAAAGAAAGTTCTGGCGATGTGACGATTACGACCTCGGAAGCGTGGACAGTAGAAATTCCAGTTGATTGGATTAGTGTTGAACCAATGGAAGGAAACGGTTCTGGTAAAATAACTATTTCTGTGTCGGAGAACAATGATGATGTTTTACGTTCTTCGTATGTGACGATAAACACTAAATCAGATTCAAAAAATGTGACGATTATGCAAACAGCACTCCATGATGGTGGTGGTGATAATGGAGGAGGAAATCCGCAACAAGGAACTGTTGCTGTTGAGGGGGCTATAAATGCCTTTTTTTCGGTTTCACCTTCCAGAAAGGTATATTTCTCTCAAGGTAACTTGCAGTATCAGGCAAGTACTAATACGTGGCGTTTTGCCGAGAATCAGTATGACATAATAGGAGAAGAAAACACCAACATTTCATCCACATATGAAGGTTGGATAGATTTATTCTGTTGGGCAACTTCAGGCTGGAATAACGGTAAGACGCGAGCATACCAACCATATAGCACAAGTACAAAGATTAGTGACTATGATTTTTATGGCGCTAATAAAGACAACGGTTTGTTTGGCGATTACGCTAACTGTGATTGGGGGGTATATAATGCTATTTCCAATGGAGGAAAGCAGGCGGGGCTGTGGCGGACATTGACAAGTAATGAGTGGGAATATTTAATTCTATGGCGTACCGATGCGAAACGTATGATGGGACAAGCAGTCGTCAATGGGGTTACAGGATTGGTGTTGTTGCCAGATGATTGGACTTTGCCAAGTGGTATTTCATTTGTGTGCAAAGACGATAATATTTATTCTAGTTATTATGTAAATAAATACACAATCGAAGATTGGAGTAAGATGGAAACTAATGGTGCTGTGTTTCTTCCAGCCGCTGGATTTCGTAATGGGACTGACATGGATGGAATAGGTCTCAAAGGAATCTATTGGTCAAGTCAGGTGAGCTGGGACGACAATCATGCAGGTGATCTGTATTTCGACAAAGGAACCGTGAAAAAAAGTTATTGCGAACGTTCTTTGGGAGTGTCTGTCAGACTTGTTCATGAGGTGGAATAATGTGGGAAATGATAAACCTTGCTGTTTTTGCGATATTCAGCAAGAATGGCAAGGTTGTTCCATTACACATTTTATAATTGTGTATTGTAAATTATGTATCGTGCATTAACTCATAATTCCAACCCCGTTTCCTCGTTTCTACGTATAAAAACGAATTTTTAAGAAAAATCTTTGTTTTGGGTGTCGCAATCTCAGTAAAAATGTAATTTTTTGTTTTTAACATATAGGGAATTATAGGTCTTAAAAACCAAAAAGTTTTGTTTTATCAATAAAATGATTTATGTTTGCCTTTGCTGACATCCCATTTATCGTGTAAGACGCGAGCCGAGGTTTAGTGGTCGTGCTACGGCGTTTGAAGGTCTGCGGTAGAGTTATAAAGGACGATGATTTTATAACCGTTACTGTTAATGCAGTAGCGGTTTTTTGTTTTACCTAAACCCTGTGTTGTCTTTTACATATAGGGAATTATAGGTCTTAAAAAACAAAAAAGCCACCCTTACGAGTGGCTTTTTTCAATCTAAAAACAACCAACTATTTGCAATATCCGAAATCGTGTCATTGTCGGGTTCTTGTTCCCCATAGTAGCATGTACAAGCCAAATGTTTGGATATAAAAAAAGCACTTACGTCTGTAAGTGCTTGATTTTCAATGAGCGGGAAACGAGACTCGAACCCGCGACCCTTAGCTTGGAAGGCTAATGCTCTACCAATTGAACTACATCCGCATAAGAAGAGATTGATTTTTGATAGGGAACAATCTCTCTGAACAAACCCAAAGCTTATCTTACTGGCGGAGTCGGTTGGATTTGAACCAACGGTGCTCTTACGAACACAACACCTTAGCAGGGTGCCGCCTTAAGCCACTCGGCCACGACTCCAAAACTGGAAGAGAGGACAGGATTCGAACCTGCGTGAGCGTTAACTCCAACGGTTTTCAAGACCGCCGCCATAGACCAACTCGGCCACCTCTCCATAAAATGGTGGGAATCAGGTCGGATTTGAACCGACATCGTAAGAGAGTCCACACTTTACTCTCCAGTTTGCTTTACCATTAAGCTACTGACCCATTATAGTAGGCAATTATCTTTCTGTTCCCATTACCCAAAGGAACCCATAGTCTCTGCGAACGTCGGTAAGTAGAGACTATAGTAAGCCTTTATGTCTTGCTCAGGACTTCTCACTCGGTCAGCGTCGCGTCTGTGTGACGGTGGTTAACCGTATAACGCTACCCAGTCGAGAATAACTGGCTCTCTCGTAGACGGTAGCCTATGAAAGAACATTATAGTTGTGATAAGCTGGAATCCCACCAGCCACAGTAAAGCTCCTTCATGAAACACTGCGTCTCCTTTATCATTTTTATCTCTTAACCTAATAGAAAACACTCTGATTTTCAAGACAAAATTAGACGGAGATTATCACATGAAAAGGTCGGAGCCATGTGGCATCATAACTCCTTGCACATTTAGGTGGCTAACGTCGGAGGTGTGCAATCCTCCTCGATACACCTATCGTGGTATTTTACGGTTACATTTACAGCTGATAACACTCACTGGCAGGTTGTAGTTCTCTGCATACCATTTCCGTACCCTCGTGCCAAAAAGGGCCTTCCACCATACTCTCCCATCGCACTAGCGTTGTGCTCTGGCAACAATATAGCTTAATTCGGATTTCTTCGGTTTCCCAAGACGCTAACCTTGTTCCACCCATAATTGGCTCCCCGAGTAGGACTCGAACCTACGACATACGGATTAACAGTCCGTCGTTCTACCGACTGAACTATCG
>DFGI01000041.1 GCA_002371705.1 Bacteroidales bacterium UBA3754 | reverse complement strand
CACATGCTGAACAACACGATTCAGGATATTTTGGTTCGTCGCGCTCGTATGACGGGCAAAAATGCGTGCTGGGTTCCTGGAACCGACCATGCGTCTATTGCGACGGAAGCGAAGGTTGTGAACAAACTTGCTCAACAAGGAATTAAAAAACGTGACCTCACTCGTGAACAATTCCTCGAACACGCATGGGATTGGACCAACGAACACGGAGGTATTATCCTAAAACAGCTCCGCAAACTCGGTGCGTCGTGCGATTGGGACAGAACGGCGTTCACAATGGACGACCCTCGTTCAGAAAGCGTGATGAAAGTGTTCGTTGACTTGTACAAAAAAGGTTTGATTTACCGTGGTCTTCGTATGGTCAACTGGGACCCCAAGGCCCAGACGGTGCTTTCGACCGAAGAGGTGATCTACCGTGACGAAAAGAGCAAACTGTATTATCTGAAATACTACGTTGCCGATGCAGCTGAAAATCCTGTAGTTCCTACGAATCAGGAAGGGGAGATTCTGCATAAGGATGCGAAAGGGTATTATGCCGTGGTTGCCACAACTCGTCCCGAGACGATTATGGGCGACACCGCTATGTGTATCAACCCCAAAGATCCGAAAAATCAATGGTTGCGTGGCCACAAGGTGATTGTGCCTCTTGTGAATCGTGTGATTCCTGTGATAGAAGACCGCTATGTTGATATAGAATTTGGTACTGGCTGTTTGAAAGTTACGCCTGCACACGATGTGAACGACTATAATCTTGGTAAAACACACAATCTTGAAATTATCGACATTTTCAACCCTGACGGAACTTTGTCCGAAGCGGCTGGAATGTATGTGGGACAAGACCGTATGGATGTTCGTAAACAAATTGCAATCGATTTGCAGTCGGCTGGATTGTTGGAGAAAATCGAAGATTATGAAAACAAGGTCGGCTATTCCGAACGAAACCAAGACACTGCCGTTGAACCACGTCTGTGCCGTCAATGGTTCTTGTCGATGAAGCATTTTGCCGACATTGCGTTGCCGCCAGTTTTGGAAGGAAAAATCAAGTTTTATCCTACCAAATATGTGACTACATATAGAAATTGGTTGGAAAATATCCAAGATTGGTGTATCAGCCGCCAATTGTGGTGGGGACACCGTATTCCAGCTTATTTCTTGCCGACGGCGGAAGGCGAGGAGGAACAGTTCGTCGTGGCCCTCACGCCCGAAGAGGCGCTTGCCGAGGCAAAGAAAATCAAAGGGTTTGAAAATATTACGATAGACCAGCTTTCGCGTGACGAAGACGCACTCGACACGTGGTTTTCGTCGTGGTTGTGGCCAATCTCGTTGTTCGACGGAATCAACACGCCGAATAACGACGAAATCAAATATTATTACCCGACATCGGTGTTGGTTACGGGTCCCGACATTATTTTCTTCTGGGTTGCCCGAATGATTATGGCAGGCGAGGAGTATTTGAAAGACGTGCCTTTCCGTAACGTGTATTTCACGGGCATCGTTCGCGATAAAATCGGACGTAAGATGTCGAAATCGCTCGGAAATTCGCCTGACCCGCTTGAATTGATTGCAAAATTCGGTGCCGACGGCGTTCGTATGGGTATGATGCTTTCGGCTCCTGCAGGAAATGACATTCTGTTTGATGAGGCGTTGTGCGAACAAGGTCGTAATTTCAACACAAAAATTTGGAATGCGCTCCGATTGGTGAAAGGTTGGCAAGTTGCCGATGTTGAGCAACCTGAATACGCAAAAATCGCTATTGACTGGTTCAATGCGAAATTGAGTGCCACGATAGATGAAATCAACGATGATTTTGAAAAATATCGCTTGTCGGAAGCATTGATGACGGTGTATAAACTCATTTGGGACGAATTTTCGGCGTGGTACTTGGAATTGGTGAAACCGGCTTTCGGTCAGCCAATCGACAAGAAGACAATGGAGCAGACGATGGAATTCTTCGAAAAACTGATGTTGCTGCTTCATCCGTTTATGCCGTTCATTACCGAGGAAATTTGGCAGGTGCTGAAAGACCGTAAGGCTGGCGAGAGCATTATGGTTTCGCAACAGCCAGTTGCCGATGCTAAAAATGATGCGTTGATTGCTGATTTTGAATCGGTTAAGGAACTTGTTGCCAATGTCCGCAAGGTTCGTTTGGAACGTAACATTTCATTTAAGAATTCATTGGAATTAGTTATTGCAAATGGTTTGCATAATACTGCATACGATTCCATTATTGTTAAAATCTGTAATTTTTCATCTATTGCCAAAGGCGAGAAAGACGCCACTTCGGCCACGTTTATGGTTGGAACTACGGAATATGCGATTAAGTTGGGCGGTATGGTGAATGCCGACGAGGAAATTGCGAAAATGGAAGCGGAACTGCAACATTTGCAAGGTTTCTTGAAATCGGTGATGGCAAAATTGGGCAACGAGAAATTTGTTGCCAACGCAAAACCCGAGGTTGTTGAAAACGAACGCAAGAAAAAATCTGATGCCGAAAGCAAAATCAAGACATTGCAGGAAAGCATCGCGGCGTTGAAAAAATAATTCTTTATGGCAGAACATCGATTCACACCAGAATTTATAACGAATTTGGAACCAAACGAGGTCTTTGTGTTTGGTAGCAATCTTGCTGGTGCACATGGTGGAGGTGCGGCGGCAATAGCGTGGAGAAAGTTTGGTGCCGTGTGGGGACAAGGTGTCGGATTGCAAGGGCAGAGTTACGCCATACCGACCATGCAGGGCGGTGTGGAAACCATAAAATCGTACGTGGATGAGTTTATTGCATTTGCAAAGTCAAAGCCTGAACTTACGTTTTTGGTGACGCGCATCGGGTGCGGAATCGCAGGTTTTCGAGACGAGGAGATAGCTCCTCTGTTTGCCGAAGCCCATACTGTTGAAAATATTGTGCTTCCGAAAGGGTGGTGATAAAAACTGATTGTAAATGAGACGTATATGTTTGATTGTAGCGGCGCTGTTTACCATGGTTGCTTGTAGTGAAAAGGGTAAACAGTTCTCTGTCACTTCGTTGTATAAAAAAACAATTTATAGTGGCGACACCATTTCGTTTGAAATTACGTCGAAAAAGAATATTGTTCCCGATTCGGTGGTAATTATGGTTGATGGGCAGTCGTTTTCATATATAAATACCACGCGCTGCGTTCTTCCGACCGACAATTTGCAAATGGGAGAGAAAACACTTTCAATTTATACGTACCGAAAGGGTAAAAAAGAAGTGAATCTTCGTTCCATGCGGATTTTGTCGGATTTAGTGCCTGCACAATTGAAATACGAAGTGGTTGCGACGTATAATCATGATAAACAGTCATATACGCAAGGTTTGCAATACGAAAACGGCTATTTTTACGAAAGTGCTGGTTTGTATGATGAATCATCGTTGCGCTATGTTGATGCAAAATCTGGTAAAGTTTTGCGAAAGCAAATGCTTGATTCTGTGTATTTTGCCGAAGGTATAACGCTTGTCGGTGACTCGTTGTTCCAACTTACCTGGCGTGAGCAAACGGGGTTCATATACAATAAGCGAACTTTTGAACAAATTGGTTCATTTTCTTATCCAACCGAAGGGTGGGGAATATGTTACAACGGCACGCACCTAATTGTGAGCGATGGTTCGGAATATTTGTATTTCTGTGATCCAAAGACAATGGCATTGCATCATAGAATTGCTGTGTACGATAATCTTGGTGCTGTTTCCCGTTTGAATGAACTGGAGTTTGTGCAAGGATTTGTGTATGCGAACATATACACAACCGATAAAATTGTAAAAATCAATCCAAGCAATGGTAAAGTTGCCGCTGAGATTGATTTTACAAACCTGTTACCACAACAACTGAGCGAGGATGTTGATGTGTTGAACGGCATTGCGTGGAATCCCACGAACGACCACTTTTATGTGACAGGGAAATTGTGGCCTCGCTTGTATGAAGTACGATTGTATTTCCAAAAATAACAATTAGTCAGTGTAATTTTCGAATCAGTAATTGATACAGGTTTGCTGATTGCATGTTGGTTTGTTACATAGAACTATCAATAAAAAAAGCTGTCCTTTCGGGCAGCCTTTTTTGTTGTATTGAAACATTTATTAATATTCCAACTTGCTCATTCTTACATACGAAGCGTAGCGTTTCTTTGCCATGTCTTCGGCAGCGTTGAACAATTCTTGTGCTTCGTTCGGGAATTGTTTCATTACTGAAGCATAACGAACTTCGCCTTTCAAGAAGTCTTGGAAACCGTCCCAAGCTGGTTCTTTGCTGTCGAGTGTGAATGGATTTTTGCCTTCGGCTTCCAATTCTGGGTTGAAACGCCACAAGTGCCAGTAACCGCATGCAACTGCTGCTGCTTCTTCGGCTTGTGATTTGCCCATACCTTTCTTCAAACCGTGGTTGATACAAGGAGCGTAAGCAATGATGATTGAAGGTCCGTGATATGCCTCAGCTTCGCGGATTGCTTTCAAACATTGTGCTTGGTCGGCACCCATTGCGATTTGTGCTACATATACGTAACCGTAAGTAGTTGCAATCATACCAATGTCTTTCTTGCGAACTCTCTTACCAGCAGCGGCAAATTTAGCGATTGCTCCAAGTGGAGTAGCTTTTGATGCCTGACCACCAGTGTTAGAGTAAAC
>DFGI01000054.1 GCA_002371705.1 Bacteroidales bacterium UBA3754 | reverse complement strand
ATTTTGCCCAATATTCTTTATTGCCAGTTTCTGTTTCTGCTATGGTTGAAACTTTTACGCCTTCAAAATTGGAATTGTCGTACCAGCCCGCAAACGTATAACCTTCGCGCGAAGCTGATGGCAAAACAACCGTTTCGCCATAATTATAACTTGCCTGCGGAGTTCCTTCAATTGCACCGCCGTTAGCGTTATACACTATCGTATAGTCGATTTTCGACCACTTTGCATAGAATTGTTTGTTACCCGTTTCCGTTGCACCAATCGTATTGATTTGCTCGCCTTCCCATTCCGCATTATCAAACCAACCTTCGAATACGTAACCTGTTTTTACAATATCAACAGGAAGAATAGTAGTTGCGCCAAGCGAATAGGTCGTTACGTTACCACTCTTGATTACGCCACCGTTTGCATTGAGAGTCACTCCATAGGAAATGCGCTCCCACTGAGCCCAAAACATTTTATTTCCGAGGTCGGTTGCGAAAATTGCAGTCACGGCATCGCCATCGAAGTTTGAATTAGCGAACCAACCACGGAACGCATAACCATTTTTCACAACCTCGGTAGGAAGTACGACACCCTCATCGTAACTATACGTAGCAGGATATTCGCCAGTAATAGTTCCATCGTTGGTAACGAACGTAATAGTGTATTTGTTTGGCGTCCATTGCGCAGTGAATGATTTTTCACCGAAATCATCTTCTGTAATACGCACAACGCGTTCACCTTCGGCATTATACCAACCGACAAACGTATAACCCACGCGTGAAATTTCAGTAGGAAGAACTGCGCCGTAGCCGTATGTGTAATCGGTTACGTTGCCACTGTTAATTGTTCCTCCGTTGGCATCAAGCGTTACATCATATGTATTTACAAGCCATTTAGCCCAAAATTCCTTGTTGCCCGTTTCATCGCCAAACAATGAATCAACAGCTGCACCTTCGCAATTTGAGTTATTGAACCAACCAGCAAACTCATAACCCGTGCGGGCGATTGTTTGTGGCAGCACCACGGTGTCGCCAATGTTGTAGCCAACAGCATAGTCACCACTGATTACACCACCTTTATTATTATATGTAATTGTGTAGTCAACAATCGTCCACTTTGCATAAAAATTTTGGTCATCAATGCTTGCCGTGGAAATCATAGACACACGTTCGCCATTGAACTGTTCATTGTCGTACCAACCATCGAACGTGTAACCGTCCTTCACCACGTTTGTAGGCAACAACACACCAACGCCGTAAATATAGCTATCAATTGCTCCGTCCTTAACAGATCCACCATTCGGTTCGAACGACACCTTATATGTATTGACATTCCATTTTGCCCAATATTCGCGGTTACCAACCTCAGTAGGCATAATTGTGTCGTACGGAATACCATCATAGCTTGAATTAGTGAACCAGCCACCAAATGTATAACCTCTACGGGTAACATTAGCAGGGAGTTTTACACCATCGCCAAATGTGTAACCTTCAATCAAACTATCGTTAATCATACCGCCCACAGTATTGAATACAACAGAATAATCGTTTGGTTCCCAAACAGCTTCAAATGTTTTGTTGCCGTATTCCAATGATGAAAGCGATGAAAGTATTTGACCTGCTGACCCATCGCCAATTGCGGTGATTTCAACAACACCAGAAGCTTCCTCAAGCGTAGTTTTGAGTGCATCAGCCTCCTCTTGACTTAATTCTACGTCAAGAACAAACGGTGTTCCTGGAAGAGCATCAACAATATCTTTTGCTTCTTTCAATCCATAACCAAAAATATCTCTTACTGCCTTAATCAAAGTCAATTTTGTATCCCCATAATCAACCAATGTTGCAGTATATGTGTAGTTCTCGCTGGTACATTCCCAACCTTTGAATGTATTTCCTTTCTTGGTAACATCAGAAGGAAGCATTGTGCCAACACCATAGATGTACGACAACACATTGCCAGAATTAATAGTTCCACCTTGTGCGTCCAATTCTACAGTAAAGATTTTAACCGACCATTTTGCATAGTACGATTTGTTGCCATTGTCGGTAGCTGTGATTTTAGTAACTGGAATACCGTCCATATTCGGCGACGAATACCAACCCTCAAACGTGTAGCCTATGCGTACAATATCGGTTGGCAATGTTACGCTTGAGCCATACACGTACGATCCAACGTTACCCGAACGGATTGTACCGTCGTTAGGATAAAGTGTAACCGTATATCGGTTTGCCGTCCATCTTGCGTAGAATGTTTTATTCCCCATTTCTTCAGGGTCAACCGAATAAATTCGGTTCGACGTGAATGAAGCATCTGAATACCAACCAGAAAACGTGTAGCCCGTGCGGGTCACATCAGTTGGAAGCGAAACGCCGTAACCGTATGTGTAGCTGGTCACATTACCGCTATTGATGATTCCACCGTTAACTATATATGAAATGCCATAGTTTTTAACTTGCCACTTTGCATAGAATATTTTATTACCAAACTCGCCTACCTCTATATTGTTGATTGGGTCGTTGTAGAAGTTAGGATTATCATACCAACCAAGGAATTCATATCCA
>DFGI01000042.1 GCA_002371705.1 Bacteroidales bacterium UBA3754 | reverse complement strand
GATGGTGACCAGATGGCTGTTCACTTGCCTCTTGGTAATGCGGCAGTTCTTGAAGCTCAAATCCTTATGTTGTCGTCACACAACATTTTGAACCCAGCAAACGGTGCTCCTATCAAGGTGCCTTCGCAAGATATGGTCCTTGGTTTGTACTACATCACCAAAGGTATGCCGGGTGCAAAAGGTGAAGGTTCATACTTCTATTCTCCTGAAGAAGCAATTATTGCTTACAATGAGAAAAAAGCTGATCTTCACGCATTTGTGAGAGTTCCAAGAAAACTTTGGAGATTCGCCGACGAGGAAAAGGATATTTTGAAACAGTACAAAGACGAAAACGATAAGAAAAAATGGATTCTCACCACTATCGGTAGAATTATGTTCAACGAAATCGTGCCTGAAGAAGGTGGATTCATCAACAAATTGTTGACTAAGAAATCGTTGCGCGACATCATCACCGATGTGTTGAAAGTTGCTGGTACTCCAAAAACAGCCGACTTCCTCGACAATGTTAAGAATATGGGTTACCGTATGGCATTCGAGGGTTGCTTGTCATTCAAATTGGATGACGTTGTGATTCCAGACGAAAAAACGTCGCTTGTACAAAAAGGTTACGACGATGTTGAGGAAGTAATGAATAACTACAATATGGGTTTCATTACTAACAACGAACGTTACAACCAAATCATTGATATTTGGACACATACAAACGCCGACTTGACAAACAAAGTGATGGATCGTTTGAAAAACGACCAAGCTGGTTTCAACTCGGTATATATGATGCTTGACTCCGGTGCCCGTGGTTCTAAGGAGCAGATTCGTCAGCTGTGCGGTATGCGTGGTTTGATGGCGAAACCTCAGAAATCAGGTGCTACAGGAAATGAAATTATCGAAAACCCAATCTTGTCGAACTTTAAGGAAGGTTTGTCAGTCCTTGAATACTTCATCTCAACCCACGGTGCTCGTAAAGGTTTGGCCGATACCGCTTTGAAGACCGCCGATGCTGGTTACTTGACAAGACGTTTGGTTGATGTGTCACACGATGTGATTATTACTCAGGAAGACTGTGGTACTCTCCGTGGTTTGATTGCTACGGCAGTTAAAAACAACGACGAAGTTGTTGAATCGTTGTACGACAGAATTCTTGGTAGAACCTGCGTTCACGATGTATATCACCCACAAACGGGCGAACTTATTGTGAAAGCTGGCGAGGAAATCACTGAAGATATTGCACAAGCTATTGAGGATTCTCCAATTGAACAAGTTGAAATCCGTTCGGTATTGACTTGTGAATCACGCAAGGGTGTTTGCGCGAAATGTTACGGTCGAAATCTTGCTACTGCAAGAATGGTTCAAAAAGGTGAGGTTGTGGGCGTTATCGCTGCACAGTCAATCGGTGAACCTGGTACTCAGTTGACACTTCGTACATTCCACGTGGGTGGTACCGCATCGAACATTGCAGCTGAATCTTCGTTGGTTTCTAAATACGATGGTATTGTTGAAATCGAAGAATTGAGAACAATCGAAGCTGAAGAGGACAATGGCGAAAAAGTTGACATTGTAATTGGTCGATTGGCTGAATTGAAGATTGTTGACAAGAACACAGGTAGTGTTCTTACCACACAAAACGTTCAATATGGTTCTAAGTTGATGGTTAAAAACCACGCAGAAGTAACCAAAGGCACACTCATTTGTACGTGGGACCCTTACAACGCTTCAATCATTTCGGAATCTGCTGGTAAGATTGCTTTTGAAAATGTAACAAAAGACGTTACTTACAAGGCTGAAGCCGATGAACAAACAGGTTTCGAGGAAAAAGTGATTATAGAATCAAAGGATAGAACTAAGAACCCAATCATCAAGATTCTTGACAAGAAGGGCGAAGTTCTCCACACATACAACTTGCCTGTGGGCGCACACATCACTGTGAACGAAAACGACAAGGTGAAGGTTGGTCAAATCCTTGTGAAGATTCCACGAGCTATTGGAAAATCTGGTGATATCACCGGTGGTCTTCCACGTGTTACTGAATTGTTCGAAGCCCGTAATCCGTCGAACCCTGCAATTGTTTCGGAAATCGATGGTGAAGTTACATTCGGAAAAATTAAGAGAGGTAACCGCGAAATCAGCGTTAAGGCAAAATCGGGAGAAGAAAAGAAATATCTTATTCCATTGTCAAAACAAATTCTTGTTCAAGAAAACGACTACGTTAAAGCTGGAACAAGCTTGTCAGACGGTTCTATCACTCCATCCGACATTCTTGCGATTATGGGTCCAACCGCCGTTCAGGAATACATTGTGAACGAAGTTCAGGCCGTATATCGTCTGCAAGGTGTGAAAATCAACGATAAACACTTCGAAGTTATCGTTCGTCAGATGATGCGTAAAGTTCAAATCGAAGACCAAGGCGATAGCAAATTCCTTGAAGGCGAAATCGTTGACCGTTGGGAATTTATGGACGAAAATGATAGAATCTACGAAAAGAAAGTTGTTACCGACGCTGGCGATTCTGAGGAATTGAAACCTGGTCAAATCATTACCGTTCGTCAATTGCGTGATGTAAACTCACAATTGAAACGTAAGGATATGAAACTTGTTGAAGTTCGTGATGCACATCCTGCTACAGCAAGCCAGATTCTTCAAGGTATCACACGTGCTTCTCTTCAAACTCACAGCTGGATTTCGGCATCTTCGTTCCAGGAAACTACAAAAGTTTTGAACGAAGCCGCAATCAATGCGAAAGTTGATGATTTGGAAGGTTTGAAGGAAAATGTGATTATCGGTCACAAGATTCCAGCCGGAACAGGTTTGAACGAATACGAAAATCTGATAGTTGGTTCCGCTAAGGAATTCGCAAAATTGAAAGAACGCGATTAAACGACTCAACAGTTCATACAAAGAAAGGGAAATTCATAGCGAATTTCCCTTTCTTTTTTACATATTGAGCGTATGTGCCGCTATTGTTGACGTTTGTTTTTTTCGTTGATTAGAATTGATACTTACAGCCAATATTCAATTTGAAATGGTTTAATGAATTATCATCAATTTTATCAAAATTATTTCCCGATATTTTTATTTGGGGCCAGCAGTATTCATATTGTAAATATACGGCAAATGCGGAAAAATCAGCTCCCATCTGAACTCCTCCCGAATAAACAAATGCATTGTCTTTTGCTGACCAAACACTCGTTGTATTTCCTTCACTACCAACCAAAATGGACTCTTTTTTATATTGTTTCCAATCTGTTCCCAATTGAATAAAGGGAAGTAATGATACGTGTCGAAAGAAGATAAATTCGTAATCCACACGAGCCAATGCTGAATGGGATTTGATTTCTGCTGAGGGTGGCATAGTGTTATATACCCAATTCCTATTGTAAAGAAAGGAATAATTGTAAAATTGATAACCTATACCAGCACCTAATCCATAGCAAAGATTTCTACGATAGAAAATGTTTACATCAAAACTATATTCATATTTGTTTTTGCTGGATAAAAGTCCATAATCAACAGAAATTGAATTTTTCCGTATTTTCTCGCTCTGTTCTTGGGCGAAACTGCTAAATCCTGTAAGGGAGAGCAGCAAGATAATCACGTACAATTTTTTTATAAATTTATATGATTCCCCATTAACCACCAACATATACGTTCCCGCTGGTAACATAGAAACGTTTATCTCTGCCGAAAATCCTCCTTTCTGTTGCAACCAAAGTTTGCCTTGCAGGTTAAAGATTTTGATTTCGTTTTCTGCGTTTGGCAAAGTTATAGTTAGTTTGTCTTTTACAGGGTTGGGGGAAAGAGAGATTTGCGGATTGTCAAATTTTTCTATTGGAGTTTTATTATAACAATCTTCGTAGTTTGAATCTTTCCATAAATATTGCAAATAGGTTTCTGAATCAAATGTATGAGGATATAATTCAGGGTCATATCGTATAGATGTCAAAAGTTGTTGAGAGTCTGAGACGATTGGCTTGTCAAAATATGGGTAATACAAACTTCCAAGGTCTTTAATCCATACATCATCGGAGAAAATGAAGCGAGGTCTTTTGGAGAGGCCGATATCTATAGTGTCAATGTCAAGAACTTTCTTCCCGTTAAACGTATCTCCTATTTTTAAGGTAAAATCATAAAGAAGTTTTTCGTTTTTTTCACCTTTTTTTAGAAAATAGACTTTTTCCGCAGGTACTTCTACTCTTATGTAACCAATATCACTCCAAGAAGTACCACAATCATTAGATGATTGCAATATTAAATACGTATGATTGTTTATATAAATATCGTCTAACTGTATAGGCATTTCAACTGGACCATCATTGTTTGTCTTGTATTTGTATTGAGTTGTTCCGATTATATTGTTGGTTTTATCTTTTGTTAAATATGACCATATTTTCCCAGATCCAAATGAAAACCCTATACATATATATGGTATGGATTCCATGTGGCATGTTTCATAAACCTGCGAATCCCACGAAATAGTATAATCCAAGGAAAGATAATCTTTTGTTATGATTCCTGTCCCATTATAGTCACCTTCTTCGGTATATTCAGAAGAGGTAATTGTTATTGTATTATCGTCTTTTATTGTTGCAACCAGTGGTGTTTCATCTTGCCAAAATAAAGCGTTTGATAATGTAAGGTTGGGATATACAACACTTGGATCTTCAAGATGCCAATCATAAATATTTAACAAATATTGTCGCTCATAGTTTGTACACTTTGCAAGAACAGGGAAGAAATATTCAGTAGTTATTTCTTGTGCGGCACAAAACGAGACAGAAAAACAAATACCTAAAAATAATATTAAACGTTTTATCATTCTTTCACAAACTTATACGATTCCCCATTTATCACCAACACATACGTTCCCGCTGGTAACATAGAGACAATTATCTCTGCCGAAAACCCTACATTTTGTTGCAACAAAAGTTTGCCTTGCAAGTCGAAAATTTTGATTTCGTTTTCTGCTTGAGACAAGGTTAGGGTTAGTTTGTCTTTTACGGGGTTGTTGAATTTTGAGTTTTGTTGAAGTTCCGTGCAAGTTAATTGTTCTCCATCACAATCGGAATATAATGTATTGAGATACAAAAGTTGATTGTCCCGATGAAAGCACAGAACTTTTGTTTCCCAAGCTCCTGGATTTTGGAAAACGAAATCTATCCAAAATGGATGTTTGCAAGACCCCATTCCCTCTATCCAAATATCAGTTTCTTTTTCAATACCATATTGAGTTTGTTTCGAATATTCTACCGTAAGTTTCTTTCTATCAGTATCCTCCACCTTTAAGCATATTACGGTTATAGAACCATTTTCTATTTCAAACGATTCGTTTGGCTCTAATGTGAAATCATATAACAAATATTCTCTTTCGTTTGCCATACAAAAAACTTTTCCTTCGATTTCTCGAAATAGATAGTTTTTATATGAAGTTTTTTGATAGATATTGCCATTTACCGTTGTATCATTCACGATATCAATCGTATATATCTCTTGAGCTGGCTCCAAACAATCTATATTTGTTTGAATTATTTTCCATTCAAATGAATCCTGAGAATACAAAGAAGTAAAAAGAAACAAAGTTAGTATCAAAAAGTAAATTCTCATTGTTTATCTGTTTAATATTATTTCATCATTCATTTCATCTATATGCGACAAACTCTTCACCATCAATTTATTCCTTCACAAACTTATACGACTCCCCATTTACCACCAACACATATGTTCCTGCTGGTAACAAAGATACATTTATTTCTGCCGAAAAACCTACATTCTGCTGCAACAAAAGTTTGCCTTGTAGGTCGAATATTTTGATTTCGTTGTTGTCGGTGGGCAAGGTTAAGGTTAGAATGTCTTTTACGGGGTTGGGGGAAATGTAAGATTCCAAATTTGTTTTCATCAAAGATGTTTTACGGGGACAAAAGTTTCTTTGATAAACAACAGCTTCATTTTCTGTAAAAGATGATAGATAAGAACCAAACATATATGAATCATAACTATGCAATAGACCTCGTGTAGAACCAATCCCCTCTATCCACACAACATTATCGTCTAATGTTATGTGCTTTCTTAGATTTCCCTGTAGATCAGCAATTTGTTCGACTTTAGTTACAGTATGGACACATTTTCCATCCTTTAAATCTTGTTTTCTGTCCTCAAACAAACTTTCCAAAAATTCCCTTTCATCAACCACTGTTGAAATAACGGAAACAGTTTCACCTTCTTGTAGATTAAAGTCATATAAAAGATATTCTTCCGTTAAGTCCTTCAAAAGAAAGTAATATTTATTGTTTTCTTCTCGAATAAATCCTGTGATTTCGCTTTCACCCGAAATATTGTCAAGTATTTCGTAATAGGAGAAACCATTTTTCTGCACAACATCTCCTATCCAGAGAGTATGCTGGTCTACACAAGAAAAGCCAGAATATCCATTGTACCAATATAATTCTTCCCAGACATTGTTTTCCGAAAGTAATTTTTTTTGTCCAAAGGAAGATACTGAAAAAAGTAACAGTATAAAATTTAAGATTATCAATCGTTTCACAGTCATTTCTTTACTTATTTCTACAAATGTAATTATAATTCAATGTTTCACAAAGATACATCCCTTACTATGTAAAATCATTAGCAAATTTGACGGAAAATCGTGCAGATTCGTGAAATATAGGAGCAAACGATGTCGCTAAATCAAAAACAAGCCATATCTTTGGGCGACCACTTTATAAAGTAGTGAGCTATGGAAAATAAAATGGATTCTTACCCCAAAAGTGAAATAATCTTGATGCAATACTATCATATAAACAAAAAAGACAACCCGTTTGGGGGTGTCTTTCTTAGAAACATTGGGTGTATTTTACTGTTTGATAAACATCACACTCTCTAAATTGTTTACCACCAACACATACGCGCCAGCTTTCAATGATAAGACATTTATCTCTGCCGAAAGCCCTATCTATAGGTTATCGAATTTCTAATGTTGAGCCTACGTTCACTTGAAATGGTCCATTTATAGTTGTCGTTTCTGCCGCATCCCAAATAACATTTACATTATTTTGAATAGTAACATTAGATACACTTATTTTGCATCCAAAAACAGATGAGTTAGATGTGATAGTTTGATTTTGAATATTTATAATTGGACATTGATACAAAAAATTAACAGCAGCATATGCATCAATTAAACCATATCCCATTTGACTATTCCATGTGCCATTAGGTCGATTTGTATTTGTACTATAGGAATATCCACCAACTTTTTGTGCTGTGGATTCTATTATGGTTGCAACATTTTTGTTTGTTAGGTTTGGATTTAAAGAAAGAAGTAATCCTGCAAGTGCCGAAACGTATGGTGTTGCTTGAGATGTCCCCGAAAGAGAAAATGTCTCATTGTATCGAAATGTTGATAGAATATCTACACCTGGCGCAACAACATCTAACTCAGATCCATAGTTTGAAAATGATGCTTTTGTTCCATTCATTGATACAGCACCAACCACAAGAATATTGGGGTTCGAGTTAGCGGGATAGCTCACTCCAGTTCCATCGTTTCCTGAAGCAAAAACAATAATTGTGCCTTTCCCATTCCTTCCGTATGTTAAAGCACTGTCGATCGCCTCATCAATAACATCATAAGGAACAGGAGAACACCATGAATTATTAATAATATCAGCTCCGTGTTTCCAAGCCCAACTAATTCCATTTGCTCTTTTCATTCGGCTATTTTCTGTTGGCATAAGAGAGTTACTAATTGACATTAAAGTACATTCAGGTGCCAAGCCAACAACTTGTGTATTATTATTCCTAGTCGCACCGATTATTCCAGCACAATGCGTGCCGTGATCTCCATAAATATGGCTTGGAGAGGTATTTGATTCTGTGTCATAACTCAAAGAGGAAATGTTTGCCTGCAAATCTATATGGGTTAATTCTATTCCATCGTCTAAAACAGCAATAGTAACTCCGTTTCCTAGAGTAATGTTCCATGCGTCACATGCATTTACATCCACATTTGGATAAGAACATTGTTTAACCCCCATAATTGAGAGAAATAAGGATCGTTTGTACATAATGCATCATCTGAAAGAAAGTCAGGAATTGCAGATGCAAAAAGTCCTGTCTCATAAAAACTATTTGCAACATCTAACGTGTTACCTACTGTTTTTTCTGTGCAAATTAAAGTAAACCACAGAGGAAGAAACTCATTTTGCTCCACAATTACAACATCTCTTTTTTCGGCTTCATCTTTCAGAAATTCTATATCCGACTCTTGTTTCAATCTAACATAAAAATATGATGACATTCCGATTTCTTTATTACTCTGTGTAATATAATTTGGATGTACCGCAATAACTTCTTTTTCATTTTTCAATTGTTCGATAATCTCAGAATATCGAGATACTGATTGAGGAGGACGAATACTTATAATTCCAAATTGAGCATTTTTTCTCAAAGAAGTCCCTAACGACAAGTTTTCAATCTCTGGAATGTCAAGATTATCTTTTTGAAAATTTGTTGTCGTCGTTAGATTTAATTTTTTAGTATCCAAAGACAGAAATATTTTTTCTCCTTTGTAATAGTAATAACATTCTTGGGCAGATGCAAAATAATGTAACAATATAGTTATTACAATAAAAACATATTTTTTCATAATTGTATTATTTAACTCTAAATAATAGTATTTCTTTGAACATAGGAGGATAAACACTGGCATCGGAAATGTGAAATCGCTTTATGCTTATGCAATCATTGCTATGAACAACAATGGGGCAGTTTGTATTTCGTGTGTACAAAGCATCTTCTTTTTCATTCAATCGTTCTATTTGTATAGTGTCTTCAGTTATTTGATTATAGGTATATTTTGAAGTCGTGTTTCCCGATTGATAGTATATTGTGTCGTTGTCGGAAAATGTAAGTTTCGAAACTTCCTTTCCACCAATTATTTCTCGCCAAGTTCCGAGCAAAGATACTGGTTTGGAGACTATAGTGTTTGTCTTTTTGGAAAACACCAAAATTTTGCTTGAGAAAAGAAATAATTTGTCTTTCGTTACAAAAACTTTGCAAGTGTCAGACAATGAAATCTTTGAATATACAATTGGATCAAACACATTTGATAGTATCGTTTTGGAAAAAACGATTCCCCCGTCAACAAATGTGTATTGATTGTAAGAATCTTCATCAATTGGAGCGGGGTTCTGTTCGTCATTCGGTTGATAATATATGCCTTCAATCAAATTTCCCGAAACATAGTTGTTTTCAAGGAATTCCAGTGTCATTTCGGGCATATTTTCTGCTGTAAATGCTTCGCAATCAGCGGTATCAATGACTGCCTCAAATATCCATTCTCCCAAAATAGATTCAAGATTTGCCTTTCCCCATTGAATGGTATCAATACAGATATTTTGGTACGAACAAGAACATTCCTCTTTTTGTGTGGGAACAATTGGCTCTTTTTCCCCACAGCTAGTGAGAAATAGAACCGTCATTAAACTGATTATGCCTACTTTCTTCATATTATTGCTTTTTATTCCGTTAACACCATTTGTTTGCTACCAACCAATTTACCATCGTCAATTTATTCCTTCACAAACTTATACGATTCTCCATTTACCACCAACACATACGTCCCCGTTGGCAGCATAGAAACGTTTACCTCTGCCGAAAATCCTACTTTCTGTTGCAACCAAAGTTTGCCTTGCAGGTTGAAGATTTCGATTTCGTTTTCTGCTTGGGACAAGGTTAGGGTTAGTTTGTCTTTTACAGGGTTGGGGAAGACGGTAATATGTTGGGATTCAATACTTTCTGTTGTGGTTTGTTCACAAGAACAAGTTTCATAGTTTGGATTTTTCCAAAGAGGATGAGAAAATATTTCATACGTATATATGACAGGATTGAATTGTACGCACACCAGTTCTTGTGTGCATCCCGTTGGAATTTTGTCGAAATGGGGACATTGAATACTTCCAATATCTTTTATCCACACATCGTTGGTAAACTCGAAACGCGGTTTTCTATAAATTCCAACATCAACCGTATCTATGGAACGTAGCGTTTGACCCATAAACGTTTCGTTAGGTTTAAGATTGAAATCATAAAGTAGTTTTTCTTGTTTTGTTTCTAAATCAAGAGTAAACACTTTATTTGCTTCTTCTCGTATATAAACTACATCGTTCCATGTTTTCCCATTATCGTAAGAACCTTCTAATAATAGATAAATTTGTGTATTCTGATTGTATGTGACAAAAGAAAGTGGGTTTTCTATAATATTTTCGTCATAAATAGTTTTATATCTATATTGTGACGTACTAACAATATGATTGTCTTTATCTTTCGTTACGAATGTCCACATAATTTTGCCGGAGCCAAAGGAGAACGCTGGACAAATGTAGGGTATGGATTCCATGTGGCATGTTTCAGAAATTTCTTGAGAATAACCATAAGAAATAGTATAATCAATGGAAAGATAATCATCTGTTATTGTACCAGAACCTCTATAGTCGTCATTTTCAAGTTCGTATGAAGAAAATTTAATTTGATTGTCATCGATTGTTGCCACAAGAACAACATCATCGTAACAACAAATCGCATCTGCAAAATTTATAAAAATGGTATCGTTTACAAAATATGCTAATGAGAAATACTTTTGCCGTTCATATTTTGTTTGAGGATATGATGTTGATATACATGTGTTTGCAACAGGATAAGATTCCCAATCACGATTTGTTTGCGCATAACCTATTTGTACACACAAACAAACACAGAGCAATAATAGCAGTTTTTTCATTGTTTTATATTGTTTATTGTTCAAAACATCCGTTTGTATCAATTACTAAAGAACTTCCTAACTCTATAGAAAATCCTTTCCCTAATTCTATGGATTCCTTCGCCTCAAAAGTAACACTATTTGAATTCATAATCGAAACATTTCCAACTGTTCTAATTGTTTTTGCTGCATTTGTTGTAGAAGGTATATTGCTTGTGTTAGAATAGACAATATTTTCACCATTGCAAAAAACAACATCAAAAGTGATTGTGTTATCCGCAGAAGATACGTTTTTTATCTGTACATTGGCGATAGTTGTATCACTTAATAATGCAAACGGATTTGTTTTTGTTGAAAACATTGTTCTTTCTGAGTTCGCCGAAAATGTTGCTGAATTTATATCTCCATTACTTGTCGCAGAACCATTAAGACGATATAAATAAAACACATCCTCATTAGTACAATAACCTTTCCCAAAAATATTTCCAATATGAATTTTTCGTATAGAGGTATCTATTCTGTATATTAAAAGTCCACTATTCGGCAAACTACATTCAAAAGTTCCAATATTTCGCCTATACTCTAACAAAAGGAATTCCTTTGGCTTGTTTTTTATGGCTATTTTATAACAATTATTTGTGGACGATGTAAGTGGGTGTAATGTGTAAGTTCCAGAAGATGTTATTTCTGGTACATTAGTAATCCAATGAAAAAAATACTTTAGATAAGAGTTTATGTGCTGAGGTGGATTTTCTGTAGTTCCCATTATATCCCATCCCCCAATAGGCTTTCCATTATAGGTGCCATCATCATAATGATATAAATCAGGTGCGCCCAAAGAATGACAAAATTCATGTGATAAAACGCCAACGCCTCTTTGTGTTATAACATCTTCTATTTGGAAATTATAATAATATGTCATTTTTCCATTTATTTCAGGAGAATAAAGAGGGAATAATTCTCCTTTATGTGGCCATAAAAGGTTATCCCAACCGCTAGCACCTCCACGAATAATAAAACAGATATTATCAACATATCCATCATTATTGCTATCAATGTTTAGGGTTGAGGAAATATTATTCTTAATGGAGTTTATAGCATTATGTAAAAGAGCAGATTCCCTTTCTCTCCTAATTTCATCAGTAGTGTAACCAGAACTATTAGAAACCGTTTTTGGTAAATAATAATTTCGATTATGAACATCTTGATAAGAAACAATAGTAGAACCGTTATTGATTGGATAAAATGTGGAATTTACAAATAATTGATTATATGATACTTCTTTGAAATAGTTATATACCGAACTTTGTCCTGTTGTAGAGTTATTAAATAAATTGGTGTATTTTGATTGTGAATCAGTAAATTCTGTTTGGTCGGCAAATCTTATATAAATAACAATGTTATTAATGGTTCCTGTTGTCGGAGGATTATATCCACCTCTTCCTTTGGACTCATCTATAATAGAATTCTTTTGATTAAGTATATTTCGCATTATCACATTTCTATTGGTAATGTTAGGTTGTAAACCAACATCTTGGGGATTACATTTTCCTACTATATATGATGAAGCCATTATATCATTCCCTTTTTGGTTATATTGAGCATATACATAATACCCATTTGTGTTTTGAACTATGGTATATCCATCTTTATCATGCATCCAATTGTAGTATTCATCTCCTGATACGTAAACCATTAAGGTGTCACCATTAGGTTGAGTGATTTGCATAGGAATGTCAGTTAAATATGCACCAAAACAATAAATGTTAGTGCAAAAAGTAGCAAACAAAATAGCTATGATATTTCTAATTGTTTTCATATCTTCTCAACTTTTATTCCGTCAACATCATTTGTTTGCTTCCAACCAATTTACCGTCGGTAACGAGACTGTAAATATACAATCCTGCTTGCAATTCTGAGCCATGAATAGTTTCAAAAGTTGCCCCTCTGCCAGTTACGGAGATAGATTTTACTTGTTTGCCTTGCAAATCATAAACATACAATGTTGCATTTGCAACTGATTGTGGCACAAACATTTCAATCCGTGTTTCGGAACTGAACGGATTTGGTTTGTTTTGTGAAAGCGATGCTGGTGTTTCGGTTGTTATTTCTTCACTAAACACTGACATTGATTTGAGTTCAGAAGAACTATTTTCTTTGTTTAACTGACTCCTTAATTCTTCTATTTCCTTTTGTTGCTCTTTTATGGCTTGTACCAAATAGGGTATCATATCAATAGTGTTGATTCCTAACAAACCACTCTGTGGTTCTTCTGAAACGAGTTCTGGTATTATTTCTTGTACTTCTTGCGAAATAAAACCTATGCGATTTTTCCCACTGTGCTCCAGTGCATACTTTCGTGCTTTTGCATCTTCGATTGACGCATAAAATTCCTCCTTTATATCATATTGTACTGGTCGTAATTCAACAATCTTGGATAACGCATTTTCTATATTCACGACATTCTCCTTTACTCTTGAATCCGAGGGATATGTTGAATAAAGAGTTATAAACGCATGGTCTAAATACGCACCACCATAACGGTTCGTTGAACTACCCAGTGTTCCATACCAATTAGTTGTTGGGTATAAATTAGCCATGGTAAAATCGGCAAATTCTTCTAATTTGGAAGTAATCCCCCCTGTCCAATGCGAATACAAAAAAGTCATTCTTTGTGATGCTATTACATTTCCATTACTCTGTACTTTTAACTGTGCCATCGCTCCCATTGCTACGCAACACGATACGAAAAGAAATAATACTTTTTTCATACTAAAAAATTTAATTCAACATACCACAAAAATACATTCCTAAAATTTTAAAATCATTAGCAAATTTTACGGAAAATCGTGTTGATTCGTGCAATTTTTTTGTCGGTATCGTTAAAAATCGTTACTTTGTAAAAACATTTTGTTTATATGGAAACTTTCAAAAAAGTGCTTGAAACCAAGAACAATCTTGTATGGTTTGTTTGCGAAAGAGGAACAATCACTGGAATTCAAAATGGAGTGCTTGTAACACTTACAAAAGGTATGATGTGCTGCTCCTTGCCGTTTTCCTTATTTCGAATACTTCACCATTCCGCCGATGCAAAAGTCATCTATTCCGATATAGACACGGAAACCGAACTATTCCGAATTTATCTGTTTCATATATTTCCACAAACCCATAGAATGCAATTCTTTCAAAACATCCTATTGAAGTTATCGGACCAACAAATTGATTTTTTTAAAAAGAAAGTGGAACAAATATCTTCTTTGGAACTTGAAGCCGCTAATCCTGATACGCCACACGAGCTTAAAGAAAATCTTCTTTATAGTAGTACTCTGAAGAAAATGGATTTGATAATGGATATTGTCATTAATCACGTGCGTAGTCATGGACAAAATAATGCCCACCAAATTAACAAATCTTTCTTTAAGATGTTTGTTGATTTTATAGAACTATTGGAACTACAATGTTACAACGAACATTTTGTGGATTTTTATGCCAAACAATTGAATGTTTCTGTCCGCCACTTAACGGAATGTATAAAGAATTTCTCAGGCAAAACCCCAAGCCAATGGATAAACGATATGTTGGTTTCTAAAATCAAAGCTGAGTTGATTCTCAATCAAAAACCTATCGGTCAGATAGCTACAGACTATGGTTTTTCCGACATTTCGATTCTGTATCGTTTTTTCAAGAATGCAACAGGAATGTCGCCAAAACAATTCCAATCGGAGAATGAGAGCGGTGAGGACGAAGATTCATACGAAAAATAAACCGATTATCGTTCCAGAAACAAAAAAATCCGTTATTTTGTCTTCGAAAACAAATAGAACGAGTACAATATGGAAAACAACAATCAACAACAGTTAAGCATAGACCTTCCAGCCGAAGTGGCTGACGGTATTTATTCCAATCTTGCGATAATTTCGCATTCGAATTCTGAGTTTATTTTGGATTTTGCCCGTGTAATGCCTGGCACACCGAAGGCAAAGGTGGTTTCGCGGGTGATTTTAACTCCTGAACATGCCAAAAAACTGCTTGCCGCTTTGCAGGACAATATTCAAAAATATGAGCAAAATATTGGTCCAATAAAGGTTTCGAACAACAACATCCCTATGCCTCCAATGGGCTCTGGTTCTGCACAAGCGTAGGTTATGGAACAGCAACAAGATATGATTTACGGCTGCCACGCAATTCTTGAGGCTCTTCAGGAATGCAAGCCCATCGACCAAATTTTGATAAAGAAACAATCTGACAACGAGCAAATCCGTGAGATTATTTATCTGGCTCGGAAACAGAATGTTACTATAAAAAGTGTTCCTATTGAAAAACTGAATAAAATTACGCGCAAGGTGCATCAGGGCATTATTGCGTTTATGTCGCCCATAGAATTTCAGGATTTGGAACAAATTGTGCCAACGCTTTTTGAGCAGGGCAAAAATCCGTTCATTATCATTCTTGACCAAGTGTGCGATGTGCGGAATTTTGGCGCAATCACACGAACAGCCGAGTGCATGGGCGTTCACGCAATTGTGATTCCGCAACGTGGTGCGGCTAAAATTGGTGCCGATGCGGTGAAAACGTCGGCGGGCGCGTTGTTCAAGATTCCGATTTGTAAGGTATCTTCGCTCAAATATGCGGTTTCATATCTTCAACAATGTGGAATTACGGTGATGTGCGTTGCGGAAAAATTCTCGCAGAATTGTTACGACAGTGACCTCACAAAACCGCTTGCGCTTGTGTTTGGCGCGGAGGAAAATGGAATAGAGTCCTCGTTGGTTGAAATGGCTGACGGTTGTATAAAAATACCTATGTCGGGAGAAATTGAGTCACTCAACGTTTCGGCGGCAACCGCAATGTGCGTGTACGAAGTGTGCCGACAAAGAAAATAAGAAAAGGTAAGTTGCTGAAACTCAGTGGAATACGCTATTTGGCAAATGATAAAAAAATCGTTGCGATTTTCGATTTCAAAGTGTAATGAATTTCAGAAAATATAACTATCTTTCGCCACTTAAAATTTTGATGTTTAATAATAATAAATAACTATGAAATACGGCTTTTTCGATGACGCCAACAGAGAATACGTCATCACAAATCCCAAAACTCCTTATCCTTGGATCAACTATCTTGGTAATGAGGATTTCTTTTCTTTAGTATCTAACACGGGTGGCGGCTACACGTTCTACAAAGACGCAAAATTCCGCCGTTTGACTCGTTACCGTTATAATAATGTACCAACCGACGATGGTGGAAAATATTTCTACATCAAAGACGGTGACACAGTGTGGAATCCAGGCTGGAAACCTTGCAAAACTCCACTTGACAAGTACGAATGTCACCACGGTATGAGCTACACCAAGATTATTGGTGCTAAGAATGGGGTGGAGGCTTCGGTTCTTCAATTTGTTCCACTTGGTTTCTGGGGCGAAATCTTGAAAGTTTCGTTGAAGAACGACAGCAAGGAGACAAAGAAATTGAAATTGTTCTCGTTCATCGAATGGTGTTTGTGGAACGCTTCCGACGATATGGAAAACTTCCAACGTAACTTCTCTACCGGCGAGGTTGAAATTGAAGATTCTGTGATTTATCACAAAACTGAATTCAAGGAACGTCGTAACCACTATGCGTTCTATTCAGTAAATACGCCTATTCAAGGTTATGATACTGACCGCGAATCGTTCATCGGCTTGTACAATGGTTTTGACTGCCCTGACGCTGTAATGGAAGGCAAACCACGCAATACGGAAGCTCACGGATGGTCACCAATCGCTTCGCATTATATTGAAGTTGAATTGGCTCCAGGCGCAAGCAAAGATTTCATCTTTATGCTTGGCTATGTGGAAGTTGCTCCAGAAGAAAAATGGGAAAGCAAGTTGGTTATCAACAAGAAACCGGCTAAGGCAATGATTGCAAAATACGACACGGTTGAAAAGGTACAAGCTGCTTTCAACGAACTTCGTTCTTACTGGGATAACTTGCTTGGCAAAATCACTATCAAATCGAACGACGAACGTCTTGACCGTATGGTGAACATTTGGAACCAATATCAATGTATGATTACGTTCAATATGTCGCGTTCGGCTTCGTTCTTCGAATCGGGTATCGGACGTGGAATGGGCTTCCGCGACAGCAACCAAGATTTGATTGGTTTCGTACATCAAATTCCTGCACGTGCACGCGAAAGAATCCTCGACATTGCCGCTACGCAGTTTGAAGACGGTTCGTGCTACCACCAATATCAGCCACTTACCAAGAAAGGTAACTCGGCAATCGGTGGCGACTTCAACGACGACCCGCTTTGGTTGATTCTTTCTACAACGGAATACATCAAGGAAACGGGCGATTTCTCTATCCTTGACGAAATGGTTCCGTTCGATAACGACGAATCAAAGGCAAAAACTCATTTCGAACACTTGAAGATTTCTTTCTACCACGTAGTGAACAATCTTGGTCCTCACAATTTGCCGTTAATCGGTCGTGCTGACTGGAACGACTGTTTGAACTTGAACTGCTTCTCGAACGATCCGAACGAATCATTCCAAACTACTGGAAACAAGAAAGGTCGTACGGCTGAATCATTGATGATTGCAGGTTTGTTCGTAATCTATGGTAAGGAATTTGTGAAACTTTGCAAGCAAATCGGTAAAAACGACGAAGCTGCCGAAGCACAAAAACACGTTGACAATATGATTGAAGCCGTTAAGAAAGACGGTTGGGACGGCGAATGGTATTTGCGTGCATACGATTACTTCGGTCGTAAAGTTGGTTCAAACGAAAACGAAGAAGGCAAAATCTTCATTGAATCACAAGGTTGGTGTACAATGGCTGAAATCGGTAAGGAAGAAGGTCTTTGCCAAAAAGCGTTGGATTCTGTGAAAGAACGTCTTGATTGTAAATATGGTATTGTGTTGAACAATCCTGCATTCACAAAATACTACATTGAATATGGTGAAATTTCAACATATCCAGCTGGTTATAAGGAAAATGCGGGTATTTTCTGCCACAACAACCCATGGATTATGATTGGTGAAACAATGATTGGTCGTGGTGACCGTGCGTACGAATACTACACGAAGATTGCTCCAAGTTTCTTGGAAGACATTTCAGACCTTCACAAGGTTGAACCATACGTATATTGCCAGATGATTGCAGGTAAGGACGCATATCGTCCGGGCGAAGCAAAGAACTCTTGGTTGAGCGGTACTGCAGCTTGGAACTTCTACGCAATCATTCAATACATTCTTGGTTTGAAACCAGATTACGACGGTATTTCTATCAATCCTTGTATTCCAAAGGCTTGGGACGGCTTCTCAATGACGCGTCAGTTCCGTGGAGCTACATACCAAATCACAGTCAAGAATCCTGACCACGTAAGTAAAGGTGTTAAGAAATTGATTGTAAACGGTAAAGAAATCAACGGCATTGTTGTTCCAATGCAGGAAGCTGGAAAAACTCACACGGTTGAGGTTGTGATGGGATAATTCCTATTTGATTTTAGAAAATCATCAAATATCAAAAAGTCCGTTAGACTGTATAACCAAAGGTCTGACGGACTTTTTTAATACAAAAAACCTATCAGCCAAAGAGGAATTTTTTTCCCAATAGGGAATTCCATTTCATCGGCAAGAATGTATGAATTGGGAATGTTGGCAATTTGGTCGAATGTTTTTCGTTCTCCGCCAACTTCAAACGTATATTTCCCGTCGATTTTAAAATCTCCTGTTGTTTTACCATATTCAACCGAGTGATTGGCAGAGAGTTGGTTCACGGCAAAACATTCCCGAATAGTACCCTTATTGCTGTTTTGACCGAGGGCAAACAGAATGTTGGGATTCTGTAGATAGATTTTGTCGGGTTTCTGCATTTTTGTAACCGATTTATTGTCGGAGTACAACAAATGGATGAGTTCAGCTCTTTCTAAATACGCCAAATAGCTAAGAACAGTGTTTTTATTTATGCCCAAATACGTTGCAAGTTTTGCAATGTTCACCTCGTAAGGCGTATTTTCGGCAAGAAAAGCAATCAATGCCTTTAGTTTCCGCGTGTATGCCATCTCAATTCCGCAAAATTGCGTCATTTCTTGGTCAATTATGAAGGAAACTACGTTTTCGATACGGCTGTAGTATTCTTCTGCGTTTCCGTCATAGAAGGGATAGTATCCAACTTGCAGATATTCCTCGAAATATTTCTGAGGTCTGCAACATTCATTTACTTTTTGACAGATTTCGTCAGAATGTTCCAGAATTTCGTCAAGACTATAAGCAGGTAATTCGATTTTCTTATAAAAATGCAGAAATTCCCGAAACGAAAGACCTTCCATTGTGTAGGAAAGAACCCGTCGCGAAAGGTCGGCGTCGGCATTGAGTATTTGAATGAGCGACGAGCCGCTGAATGTTATTTTTAGGTCGGGGTGTAGGTCGTAAATTTCCTTTATTTCCTTACTCCACGTAGGATATTTGTGTACCTCGTCAAGAAACAGATGTTTCCCGCCCATAGCGTGAAATCGTTCAGCAAGGTCAAGTAATGAATGATTTGTGAAATAAATGCTGTCCATCATACAATATAGAGCCTCGCCTGCCGTGACACCATATCGTTGCTTTATGTATTGACGGATAAGTGTCGTTTTTCCCACGCCCCTTGAACCTTTTATGGCGACAAGTTGCTTGTCCCAATTGATGCGATTTAACATATTTCGCACGATATCGGTAGAAACTTGGGAAATTAAAATCTGATGTTTTTTCATCAATGTTTCCATACTGAAACCTCCGATTTTTCTGCAAATATACAAAATCGCTTAATACAATAACCATTTTTGTCTAAAAATCGCTTGGTGTAATAAGCGATTTTATCCAAGTGCTTATGTAGAGCCGTTTAAAAGGTAATTTACGCTTCGTTCAAAAAGTTCCTTTCGCTTGCCTGCAAAGTCGCAATGCTGTCGTTATGCGAGCAACTAAGCCGTTGGCTTTTTGGGGTGCGTTTTCATTTGGCATTTCTATAAAATATAACAAAATTTATGGTGTCTAAATTTTTTTGCATAAAATAGAGAGACCAAGGGAGAAATCAAAAAAAATATGTACCTTTATTCAATTTTGAAACGGTATGGATATAGAAAGTTTACAACGTGAAAATGAGCAACTTCGTGACGAAATAGCGCATCTCAAACGTTTGCTCGACGATGCAAATTCGCAGATTGCCGCTATAAAACAAAGCGAAATGCACGAAGAACCATCGTCGCACGATATGGAAAATCGCCGTTTCAAGATGGTAACGGTGATGTATGCGAAGATTTCGGGTTTTGAAAAACTGCAATCCGTTGAGAATGCCCAGTCGTTGGTTGACGGTCTTGATTCCATTATGAGGCACGTTGATGAAATTGTTTCGAAATATAACATTAAGAAAGTCAAATCGTTGGGCGATTCATATATGTGTGCGGGCGGCATTCCCGAAAAGAACCGCACCAATCCAATCGAGATGATTTTGGCGGCAATGGAAATTGTTCGCTATCTCCACTCCGATAAAGGCATTTGGGATATTACGATGGGAATTCATACTGGTCCCGTGGCAGCAATAATTTCGGGCAAAAAGAAAAAACATTACGATGTGAAGGGCGATGCGGCAAATATTGCTTACCGTATAGAATCGTTTACGAAACCAGGACAGATTGTTATTTCGGAAATGACCTATGGCTTTTTGCGTGATGTCTTTTCGTGTGAGGTTGTGGGCGCATTGCCAGTGAAATATGTCGGCGGCGTGAGGTTGTACCGTGTCACGGGATTTAAGCCGAAATATGCTGTTGATGCGGAGTTGCAGTTGCCTAACCACGATTTTTCCATCCGTTTGGCACAGGTGCGTTTCCCCGATTTGGAGGAATATATTCTGAACCGCCTCGAAAAAGAACTCCCGCCGTATTTGCACTACCATAACGTGAAACATACCATGGATGTGCTGATTGGCGTTGAGGTGATTGCCACTGCCGAAAATGTGACTGACGAGGAGGATATGTTGCTGTTGCGCACGGCGGCGCTGTTCCACGATATGGGGCAGATTGTGCAGTCGAAAGGACACGAAAATATCAGTTGTGACTATGCCCGCGAAATTCTGCCGCGCTATTGCTATTCGCAGGAACAAATCGACAAAATCTGTACGTTGATTATGGCGACCCAGCTGCCGCCAAATCCAACCACATTGCTTGAATGTATTATGTGCGATGCCGATTTGGATTATTTGGGACGCTCGGATTTCATTCCCGTTTCCGACACGCTGTATGATGAATTACATGTGCAAAATATTGTAAATGATAAGAATACGTGGAATAAACAACAGATTAAATTCATATCGAACCACACCTATTTTACGAATTTCGCAAAAAACAATAGGGAAGTGAATAAACAAAAGCAAATCAAACGATTACAAAGTTTAATCAAAGAATAACTATGAATCAGGACAATCCAGAGGAAGTGCTTCTTGCTGTTATTAATAAAGTTTTGGAATTTTCAAACGAGGGAAAACAAGCTAAGGCGCAACATATATTACCATTTGTGTATGAGTCGGTTATGCGTTATCCGCAATTATTGTGGAATTCGGTGGAAGTGTGGAAAGTGGCAAAGTCGCTCTTGGTGATGCACCACTACGATTTAGTTGAAGATGAAGACGATGAACTGAAAATGTTGCAGATGGCGTTTGTGTATGCACAACGTGCCATTGAATTGTGTGAGACTGATGTGGAACGTCATAAACAACATTATTTCAATGCGTTGCATACGCAAGTGTTGTTGCTTTCATCGTGCCCGGACTATTTTGTTGACACATTGACTGATTTATGCTCAAAAACGGTTATGTCGAACGAGGAACGAACTGTGGCGATGCGACTTGCAAACCGCATTCTGCCTATGTTGGCGTATAATGTGGTGGTGAAAGTTGACGATGCGTTCGAGAATTTCAACGAAGACGAGTTTTTAGCGGAATTGTGCAACAATTTTGAGCTGGAACATCCCGATATAACGCCCAAACAACTTGACGATGCGTTGAAGATTCATAAAATGTTGGTGCATTCGTACTTGAAATTCTTCAAATAGTAGCCATAAAGAGAGAAATAATCATAAATTTGCACGGTAAATAATTGATATGAAATATTTTTATAGTCTTGCAATAATAATGTTTGCGGTGATTTGTTCCTACGGACAAACCCGTGAAGTGTCGGGAAAAGTTACTTCTTCCCAAACAAAAGAACCTTTAGTGGCAGCTTCGGTTGCGGCAATGATGAAAGGCGACAATGGCTCGTATGTTCCAACTATGTATGGCGCGTTCACCGAGCTGGATGGTTCGTTTGTGATGGATATTCCAAACGATGCGGCTGCATTGGAATTCAGCTATGTGGGTATGGCTACGAAGATTGTGCCTATAACTTCCGAAACGGTATATAATGTGGCGTTGGCTCCTGATGCATTGATGATTGAAACGGTTGTTGTGACTGTGCCATACGGAAAACAGAAAAAGGAATCGTTCACTGGTTCGTTATCGGCGCTGAAAGCCGATGACATTGTTGCCGCGCAGGCTTCAAGTTTTGAAAAAGCTTTGCAGGGACAAGTTCCTGGTATCGTGCTAAGCACAAATTCGGGGCAACCGGGTGCTTCATCGGAAATACAGTTGCGCGGGGCTGGTTCAATATCGGCTGGTAGCTCGCCTTTGATTGTAATTGACGGTGTGCCAATGTTTTCGGGCGAAACTTCGCAAAATTCCGACGCATCGTCAATTCTTACTTCGCTCAATCCCAACGATATAGAGAATATTTCCATTTTGAAGGATGCGGCGGCTACATCGTTGTATGGTTCGCGTGCTTCGAATGGCGTCATAATGGTGACAACTAAATCCGGGAAATCGGGTAAAACAATCTATTCGTTTTCAACATCGCAGGGCTTGGGACTGATTTCCACCAACAATTTCAAGTTGATGGACGCAAATGAGTATAAATCATGGTTGACCGATGCAATGAAAAATTCTGGTAAAACCGATGCTCAAATCGCGGAGGAATTGCTCGACGATACTGCAAGTACCGACTGGTTCGACGAGGTGTATCGTAGGGCGTGGAACCAATCGTATGAATTTTCGGCGCAAGGTGGAAACGACAATTCAACGTTTTTTGCGTCAGGTCAATATAAAAACGAAAAGGGTATTGTGACTGGTACTGGCTTGGAACGTTTTTCCATCCGTTTGAACTTGAACCATAAGGCTTCGGACAAATGTTCGTTTGGTTTTAAATTCAATCCGTCGTTCACTACGCAACATACAACTGTGGAACCTGGTTACACCTCCAGTCCGGTGACCACGGCCTATACGGCAAAACCGACCGTTTCAGTGATGAATGGAGATTCCTACAATTTTGTGAATAAATTTTACAATCCAGTCGGCGTGATTAATTTGAACGATAACTACAACAAAACCAAACGTATGCTTGGAAATATGTTTGTGGAATACAAACTACCTCTGAATCTGGAATTTAAGACAATCGCAAATGCCGACTACATCAATGTTGATGAATTTGCATACTTGCATCCCGAAACGCCCGATGGCTCTGATAAAAATGGTGTTTCGTCGTATTATTCAACAAATGTGTTGACGTGGACATCTTCATCAACATTGAAGTGGGATTTCAAGAAATTGAAACACGCATTGCAGATAATGGGCGGTTTCGAGGTTGAGTCAAACTCGTTGAATTATTCGAATATGATAGCTTCTAACTTCGCCTCGGAAAGTATGTCGAGCATAGCAAACGCCTCACAAATGGAGCAGATGAACGAATTTGGGCGGGAATCGTCGTTGCTTTCGGGAATTTCGAGCTTTCAATATAATTATATGGCGAAGTACTATTTGAGCGCAAGTTTCCGTGTGGATGGTTCGTCAAAATTCAGCCCGTCGAACCGTTGGGCTCCGTTTTGGTCGGTTGGTGGTTCGTGGATTGTATCGGACGAAAGTTTTATGCAGTCGCTCACGTGGCTTGATTTGTTGAAAGTGCGTGGAAGTTATGGTACTTCGGGAAACTCCGATATCGACGATTATTTGTTTATGCAGTTGTATGCGTTTGGTCGGAACTATTTCGACGAGCCAGGAAGTACACCGTCAACAATGGGAAACCCTGATTTAACGTGGGAAAAGAACCATAACGCCGATTTTGGAATTGACTTCAAATTTTTGAAACGATTCAACTTTGCCGTTGATTTATATAATCGAAACACGTTTGATTTGTTGCTTGCTGTACCAGTTTCAATGACTACGGGTTACGAAAGCCAGATGCAGAACGTAGGTTCTATGGTGAACCGAGGGGTGGAATTGTCGCTTTCGTCAACTGTTGTGAATACCGATAAATTTAATTGGACAACAACGTTGACATTTGCGAAAAACCATAATGAAATCACTGAATTGTACGGTGGCGATACCATCGTTGTCAGCACAAAAATTAGAACTGTTGGACAATCGTTGCAAACGTTCTATTTGGCTGAATGGGCTGGTGTGAACTCTGCCGACGGTTCGCCAATGTGGTACGATGAAAATGGCAACCTGACAAAGGATTACAACAAAGCTCGGAAAGTGATTGCCGGCAGTGCCGATCCAAAATTTACCGCAGGTTGGACTAACAATCTGACTTACGGCAACTGGGCGTTGAATTTTATGTTTTATTGTAGTTATGGCAACTTGATTTTCAATCAGTTGAACAACGAACTGATTGCTGATGGTGCCACAACTTCGTTGAACCAATCGGCTGCGGCTCTTGATTATTGGAAACTGCCAGGCGACAATGCCGAAAATCCGAAATTGGTGCAAAATAATGGTAGCAATAGTAATGCGTTTTCAACACGTTATTTGGAAGATGGTTCATATATCCGTCTGAAAAACATACAGTTAAATTATACGCTACCATCAGAATTGTGCGAAAAAATCAAAGTGAACCGCTGTATGATTTATGCGCAAGTGCAAAATCCGTTTGTGTGGACAAAATTTACTGGTCTTGACCCTGAAACACGCGCAAATGGTATTTACTACTACGATTATCCAAAACAGCGCTTGTTCTTGATGGGATTGAATCTTTCGTTTTAATGGAACTTCATATTCTCAATATCGACAGCATTACGCAGGAAATGCAACGTGATGTTGCGGAGCGTATGCCACTTCGGTATGCCCGTTCTCAACAGTTTAAGTTTCCTAATGATGCGTTGCGTTGCATTGGCGTTGGGGTGCTTTTGTTAAAGGCGTTTCCAAATTTGAAAGAGTCAGATTTGCAGACAAATGAGCACGGAAAATTGTTTTTGGAGAATGAATGTGAATTCAATGTTTCGCATAGTGGTTCGTACGTCGTGTTAGCGACTGATTCACAGTCTGTTGGAGTAGATATAGAACAAATTCGGGAACGGCATTTCCGTGTTGCCACGAAAGTGTTTACACCCGAGGAAATCCAATGGATGAACGAAGATGTGCCCCATCGTTTTTTCACTTTATGGACTCAGAAAGAAAGTTTGCTGAAGGCGGTAGGCTGTGGCATTACGGTTCCGCTCGAAACCATCTCGGTTATGCCATTTCAAGATGGCAGCCCTGTGGAATACAACGGTTCTTTATGGTTTTGTAAAACAATTTCGTATGAAGGCTATATGATTAGCGTGTGCGGAAAACAACCGACGGATTTTCAGATTGTCCATTTGTGAACCCCAATGTTATTTTTTTAGATTGTCCTTATTGATACGATGGTAATTATTCTTGATTTGCTTGAGCGTTTTTTCTCCATTGGTGGTTTTGAAAGCTGCTAGTTCGCCCCATTCATTGCCTAAAATTTTGGTCAGCTCACGTAACAAACTGCATATCTTTTTGGTTTGACCTGGTTTATAGAATGACGATAGATCGTGGTCGGCAACAAGACGTATCAGCTCGTGGCTTGCCATGTCAACACCTACGTTGTATTTATCTTGACATAATAAAGAAAGTATTTTCTGTTCTTTGTCTTTATCAATTGTAATTCGCTGTTCTTCGGCTGAAACGTGTTCTTTGCCCTTCCATTTCCCTTTTTTCTGTTGTTTCAGGCGGGCAATATCATTTTCAATCACCACGGCAAGCAGGTAGGAACGCTTGTTTTCGGTAATTTCCTTAATCGTGTCGTCAAATAGTAAAGGTGCAGCAAAAACTTCTTGCACGGAGTATAGTTTCAGGATTTCTTCCGAAATCAGCATATAATCTTGATAGAAGAACGAAGGAGTATCCTTAGGATAAATCTTTTTACCTTTGTAATGAATTTGTATTGTTTTCCTCTGAGTTAGGCTCAGCCGCGAACGTAAACCTTCCAACGTGAAAAGTTTTGTCTCAACGGAATTTTGTTTGAGCGTGGCTTCAAGTATATTCCCAATTTCATGTAACTCTTTGTCGGAGAACGTCATAGTAAAAATATTTTGTCAAAGATACTTAAATAGTTCGATTAATTGTAAGCGTGCAGGGGTAGAATCTGTGCAAGGTGCATTACGCATTATAATGCATTCTCCATTTGTATTTGTACTGATGAAGTGCTCTGTCCCAGTTGGGCATTTGTATTCTGTATGAAATGAATAGCAATGTGCATGCTCCAACCCACGCCAGCACGTCAACTAATATCACGCCTTGATAGCCAAAATATTGTGGCAATATGAGTGAAGCAATTACGCGTATTAATAATTCCGCAACGCCCGCCATCAGCGGCATAAATGTTTTTCCAACTCCTTGTAACGCATTTCGGTAGATAAACAGCACAAACAAGAATGGGAAAAACAAGGCGGAAATGTATAAATATTGTGTGGAAGCATTGTAAATTTCCGAAACATTGCCGGCAACATTTTCTTCAAGAAACATTGATGTGAGTGGTTGGGCGAAATACGCCATTGTTGCGCTTACAACTGCACACACGGCTATTGCCATAATCAGTGCGGAGTTTACGCCAACGCGCATTCGTACCAAATTACCTGCGCCGTAGTTTTGTCCCACATAATTCGCAATTGCCACGCCCAACGAAATTGGCACCAACATACCAAGGCTTTGGATTTTGCTTGCGGTGGTGAATCCCGCTATGTAGGTTGTTGGAAAATTATTCAGCGCGGAATAGAGTACAATCACGCCGAAGGCGGTTATACTGAATTGCAATGCCATTGGCAAGCCTACACGCAAGTGTTCCCAAATAAAATTCCAACTGGTGCGGAAATCTTCCCGCGAAAGCCGCAGTTCAACGTGACGGGTAAAAACATACACAAAACAAAATATTGCCGACACAAGCTGTGCCACAACCGTAGCCCACGCCACGCCTTTCACGTCCCATCCAAACGTTTTCACAAACAGCAAATCGAGGGCAATGTTCAACACCGACGAAAAAATAAGGAAATACAGTGGTGTTTTGCTGTCGCCTAATGCACGGCAAATGCATGCAACCATATTGTAGGCAATTTGCGTTGTGAGTCCTATATATGTGATTGCCAAATAATTGTGCGAATATTCATAAATCTCGTCGGAAGCTCCTATAAAGTGAAGCGACGGGTGAATGCTCAGCAATGCGAATGTGGTAAGCAACACCGACAATCCAATGCAGATAATGAATCCTGTGCCCAGTGATTGACGCATCCGTTTGTAGTTCTTGGCACCGAAAAATTGTGCGGTCATAATGCCCAAACCGCTTGTGATTCCAAGCACGAAACCAAATATAAAAAACGTAAGTCCGTTGGTGATGCCTACGCCGGCAAGAGCTTGATAGTTCACATAGCGTCCCACTATAATGGAATCCACAACGCTATACACCTGCTGGAACACATTTCCCAAAATAATGGGGAATGCGAACAACAGTATCACATTTGCCGGTCGCCCTTTTGTTAAATCTCTTACCATTGCGGGCGCAAAAATATATATTCTGACGATTAAATGGCATTGCATACCATTTTTTTTCGACCTTCTTGTGGTTTATCGTGACGAAACATTGCATCTTTGTTCGTGATATAAAAAAAAAATGTATTTTTGCGCTGGGGTAAGTCTTGTACGACCAGCTCCTGCTGAACCCCCCCAGATCCGGAAGGAAGCAAGGGTAGGCGGTTGTAGCGGTGCGATGCAAGGAGCTTACTCCTTTTTTATTTCAATTTATGGCGGAATATTTCAGACTATACGAGGAAAATCCAAACGAACGACAGATACAGCAAATTGTTGATATACTGCGTAATGGAGGTGTAATAATTTACCCGACCGACACTGTGTATGGTTTTGGCTGCGACATCACCAACCAAAAGGCGGTGGAACGTGTAGCCCGTATTAAAGGAATCAAACTTGAAAAATCGAATTTCTCGTTTATCTGTTACGATTTGAGCAATCTCTCGGAATTTACGAAAGTTGCGAGCAATTACGTATTCAAGGTGATGAAGCATAACTTGCCTGGTCCGTTCACATTTATATTGAATGCCAATTCCAACGTGCCAAAATTATTTAAAAGCAAAAAGAAAACCGTGGGTATCCGTATTCCCGACAACAACATCTGCCGCGCCATAGTGAAAGAACTTGGCAATCCAATTCTTACTTCGTCGGTTAAAAGCAAGGACGAAATTCTTGAATATCTCACCGACCCCGAAGTAATAAAAGAGGAATACGATAAACTTGTGGATGCTGTGATAGATGGAGGTTTCGGAAAAAATGTACCTTCAACGGTTGTTGATTGTTCCAACGATACTATAGAAATCATTCGTCAAGGCGCAGGAGAGTTGGAATTGTAGCTTAATACACAACCATCCCCCCACAAATTCCCAGAAATCCAACAATATAGCCAACGTATATTTGCGATGGTGTGTGCGCGTTCAGGTAAAGGCGTGCACTGCCGATTATCCCAGCGGTAATTACAATTGCCGGGATTAGTGCAAAAGTTAAATTTGAAAATAATTGTGCCTGAAATACTTGGAGATAAAAGAGCAGTCCAAGTATTCCGCCTATGCCGATGGTGTGGAAACTGATTCTCCAGAAAAAAGAAATAATCAGCGTTATAATGAGTAGGATGTCGCAACTGCAAAGATATGGATTTAATATGTTTGTATTCAACCCATTGAAAATCAAGCTGGAACTATATGAAATGATTACAATAGTCAACATTCTCAAACGAAGGTGTTTACTGTCCAAATCGAAATCTTTTCTAAAGAAAAACACATAAATGGCACAAAGTGAAATCGGCAGTAGATAGTATAATGCAAAAACGGGCAGACAATAGCTCATTATGATGTGGAAGAAATCACTTCGGTCGGGAAAATACGGGATGAAGTAGCAAAGTATAAAAAAAACACTTCCTGCCACTGTCATTCCTAATGGGTGAAAAACAACGGAAATAATCCATGCGAGATAGGTCAGCAACCGTTTCATATTAAAGCTCTTTGCGAAGCCGTCCCACAGGCAGTCCGAGTTGTTCGCGGTATTTCGCAATGGTTCTGCGGGCAATTATATAGCCTTTTGTTTTCAGCACTTCGGCAAGCTGTTCGTCGGTGTATGGTTTTTTCTTATCTTCCTCATTAATAGTATCTTGCAGAATTTGCTTAATTTGCCGTGACGAAGCTTCTTCGCCCGATTCGGTTTGTAAACCTTCGGAGAAGAAATATTTGAGCGGGTACACGCCATACGGCGTTTGGATGTGCTTGCTGTTCGCCACACGAGAAATTGTTGAAATATCCAAACCTGTGCGGTCGGCTATATCTTTCAGAATCATTGGCTTCAGTTTGGTTTCATCGCCAGTGGTGAAAAACTCTTTTTGGAAATCAAAAATCACCTGCATAGTCGAGAGCAACGTGACATTCCGTTGCTTCAATGCGTCAATGAACCATTTCGCCGAGTCAAGTTTTTGTTTTATGAAATCAAAAGCCTCTCTGTCTTGTTTATTGCTCGAAGGCGTTGGTTTATAGTCTTGTAGCATATTCACGTAGGTTTTGCTCACCTTTAAATTGGGCGCATTACGTGAATTGATGGAAATCACCATTTCGCCGTTCTGGTTTTCGAGAACAAAATCGGGAATTATGGTTTGATTTATTGTTTTTGCATACGAATCGGACGTGCCGTTTCCTGGTTTCGGATTCAACTTGAGAATCACGTCCATAGCAGCTTTCAAATCGTCTTCCTCAATTTCAAGCCCCTGTTGGATTTTCAAAAAATGTTTTTTTGTGAATTCTTCATAATAATTCGCCAAAATCGCTTTTGCGGTCACCGTTTCGGGGGTGCGACGTTTTCGTTCAAGTTGAAGCAATAGACATTCTTGTAGCGAAGTCGCTCCGATTCCCGCCGGGTCAAGTGTTTGAATCGCCGATAGAATCCGTTGCAAATCTTCCACGGAAACAGATTTATTCTGAAGCAACAGAATGTCGTCGGAAATGCTTTCCAAATCGCGACGCAAATAACCGTCCTCGTCAATGTTACCAATGATGAAATCGGCAATTGCCATATCGTCTTCCGAAAGATTCAGCAGACCAAGTTGCGATTTCAGGTTTTCCTGAAACGAATTTCCGCCTGAAAACGGAATGTCTTTGTTTTCTTGGTCGGGCGACGTGTTGTTTACCGAATATTTATAGTTGGAATATTCGTCTTCGTTGAAATAATCATCAATGTCGAATTCGTCGTTCTTGTCGGTTTCCGACGGACTTCCATCATCGTCGTTGCCCGAAAAATCGTCGTCATTTCCATTGTCCGAATCTGAATCAGAATCGCTTTCGTTGGAATCAAGTTTTTCCTGATTATCGTCGGGTTCGTCGGTATCGTCAACTTCCAATGCTGGATTTGCCTCGATTTCTTCCTTAATACGGGTGTCCAATTCCACAGTGGGAATTTCGAGCATCTTTATCACCTGAATTTGCTGCGGCGATAACTTCTGCTGTTGTTTTTGAAGTAATTTCTGATCCAGCATGGCTATTGATTTTAGATTTTCACTAATTCCAAATGATTTGCTTGGGCAATTTCAATCAGTCTTTCCGTTGAATTACAACGAATTACAACTTTCGCAGAACCGCCGTCGGCGAACGCGTACATATAATCAATGTTGATGTCGCTTTCGGAAATAATGCGGATTGCCTTGTGCAAACCTCCCGATTCATGCGGAACTTCAATGCAGACAACATCGGTCAGACGAACGGTGTAGCCGTTTTCACGCAAAATTGAATATGCCAACTCTGGACGGCCGACGCAAAAGCGCACAATTCCGTAATCAACCGAATCAGCAACGCAGAACGCCGTCATGTTGATGCCGTGTTCCGTTAAAACCTGCAACATTTTGTTCAAAGTGTTCGGTTTGTTTTCCAAATAAACTGAAAGCTGTTTTACTACCATGTCCGTAAATTTTAATTATTTGAACTTCCGTTTGTCGTTTACTCGTTTTGCCTTACCCTGACTGCGTTCTATCGTATTTGGAGCGACAGGTTTGATGTTCGGTTGAATGCCGACAACGCTGTGGATTGCGTGCGCGATTTTCTTGCGGAGCAATTCCATTTCGCTCATCACGTCGGAGTAGTATTTTTCCTTCACTTCGACCTCGATGTCGAATGTGTCGGTATTGTTTACACGGTCAACAGTGATGAAGAAATGTGGTTCAACTTCTTCGAGCGTGCAGAGAACCGCCTCAACTTGCGACGGGAACACGTTCACACCACGGATGATAAGCATATCGTCGGTACGGCCGAGGATTCTGCCCATTCTTACGAGTGTACGGCCACACGAACATTTTTCGTAAATCAAATGTGTTAAATCGTGCGTGCGGAAACGAATCATCGGCATTCCTTCTTTCGAAAGCGTGGTGAACACCAATTCGCCTTCGGTTCCTTCGGGAAGGACTTCGCCAGTTTTCGGGTCAACAATTTCGGGGAAGAACAAGTCTTCGTTCAAGTGAGTTCCATTTTGGCATTCACATTCAAAACCGACACCCGGACCTGAAATTTCAGTCAAACCATATATGTCGTAAGCCTTAATGCCCAAACGATATTCAATTTCCTTGCGCATTTCCTCAGTCCACGGTTCTGCGCCGAAAATTCCCACTTTCAATTTGATTTCGTTGCGTGGAATACCCGATTTTTCAAGAGCTTCAGCCAAATAGAGCGCATACGACGGTGTACAAGCCAAGCCAGTCGCACCAAGGTCACGCATCATCAACAATTGTTTTTCGGTATTTCCTGCCGACATTGGAATTGTTGTCGCACCAAGATTCATCGAAGCATCGTGCGCACCAAGTCCGCCGGTGAACAGTCCGTAGCCGTATGAAACCTGAATCACGTCATCTTTTCCAAGACCGTAGGCAGCCAAGCAGCGTGTTCCAGCCTCAGCCCAGTTTGCCACATCGTTGCGGGTGTATGCCATCACGATAGGTTTTCCCGTTGTTCCCGACGAAGCGTGGATTTTCACAATTTCCGACTGCGGAACCGAAAGCAGTCCCCACGGATAGTAGTCGCGCAAATCTTGTTTCGACGAAAACGGCAATTTTACAATGTCGTCAATTGACTGAATGTCAGATGGTTTTACACCAGCCTGTTGCATTCTTTCGCGGTATGGGGCACAGTTATGATATACGTGTTCAACCACGTTTCTCAAGCGTTCGCCTTGCAACTTGCGCATTGATTCGCGGTCCATACATTCTATGGATGTATTCCAAATCATATTAGAGTTTTTTATTATATTCAACACCAGTTTCGAACGCCTTGACGTTCATAGCAACGATTTCTTCGCCTTTTGCGGCAAACAATTCCTTCACACTTTCTTTCATCACATTGGAATCAATGCCGATAATCGGTGCAACCGCGCCGGCAATCACCACGTTCAGCACACGTTCGCTCAAATTCTGCGCAATCTCGTTTGAATCAATAATGATGTGTTTGAATCCGCTGTTCTTAATTGTATCAAGTACTTGATTTTCATCGGGATAGTTCGGGATGTTCTTAAACGGAGCCGATGCTGTGATGATGATGCCGTCTTTTTGCAGATACGACACGTAGCGAAGCGCTTCGAGCGGCTCCATAGCTAAAATAATGTCGGCTTTGCCCTTTGGAATCAAGTCGGAATAAATTTCTTCGTCGGAAATGCGGAGATTCGACTGCACGTCGCCGCCGCGCTGGCTCATACCGTGCACCTCGGCTTGTTTCACATTCAGTCCCGAATGCATTGCGGCGAGGTCGATAATCGATGCGATTGTCAGGATTCCCTGTCCGCCGACACCCGCCAATATTATGTTCTTTATCATATATTTAAAATTACAAATTCGATTCTATTTCTTGTAGAGACACGATTGTTCATATCTCCACATTTGCAAATATACAAGTTTTTGCATTTGTATAGATTTGGAAAACAAGAAAATGGACGAACAAGTAAAATACGGCGTTTTTCTGTAACAAAATCAATAAAAATGAGTCTTATAATAGTATATAAACGAGAATCTTTGTACATTTGTAGGTTATTGAGGTGTATTTTAAAAATTTAAAGATATGAAGAAGGTATTGTTTTCAGTAGTTGTAGCTTGTTTAGCTGCTATTGGAGCAACGGTGCAGGCTCAGGACTTAACCATTTCGGGTGGTAATAATGTTTCTGTTATGATTTGTGCCGATGGTGCGGTATATGCCTGGGGTATGAATTATTGGGAAGTTAACAGTCAAAAGGCTGGTAATGGTAATTTGGGTACAACAAATACCACCGATGATTTTGTGACATCACCAACAAAAGTGAATATGCCATCTGCGGCATTGCCTGTTAAGCAGGTTGATGCGGGCTCGGGTAGCCACTTTGTAGCTATGGGATGTAACGGAACCGTATGGTGTTGGGGAAACAATGCAAACGGTCAAGCTGGCGATGGAACAAAAGGAAATATGAAAACAACCCCTGTTCAGGTAAAAGCGGGACAGGTATCGTCTTCATCAGGATTTCTTGAAGGAGTTTCGTATATTTCGGGTGGTAACGATGAAAACTATGCGATTCTTTCCACTGGTGAATTAGTAGCTTGGGGACAAAATGATGTAGGGCAGTTGGGCTGCGGACGGGAAGGTGCAGATGTTTCAACACCTGTATATGTATGTAAACCAGATGGTTCCCATCTTACACATGTGGTTATGGTAGAAGCTGGTGATGAAACTGGCTATGCCTTGGTTGACGAAGATGGCGATGGCATAGGTACAGTATATTCGTGGGGAAGCAATAGCGCAAATCAATTAGGTCGTGTTCCAACAGCCGCAGAACCTCGCTATTTTGCTGCTCCTTGTTATAAGAATGCTGGTACACCCGATGCTCCTGCAAAGGGTACTATTTTGGATGACATTGTAAGTTTGACCGCTGGCGATTGTATGGCTATTATGATTGACAAAGACAGCTATGTATGGTCGTTTGGACATGGTGCGTGGGGCGGTATGACAGGTACATGGTCGTGGGGTTGCGATCACGTGTATGCGAGTCAAGTACTTGGCGGCGATACTGGAGAGCCATATTTGAAGGCTAAGGCTGTGTCGGCAGGGCAAGGATTTGGCATGGCAGTTACGCTTGATGGTAAAGCAGTTGCGTGGGGATGTAATGGAGCAACAAATCGAAGTGGGGGAAACTTGGGTAATGGTTTTTCTGGAGATTCAGACGGTGGTGCTGGTAATTCTCCTTATCCTGTATATATAATGAGGAGTGCTACAATGCCTATGGAAAATTGTGCATCAATTTCCGATGGTGATACGTGGGGATTTATAACTACAACCAGTAACGAGATTTACACATGGGGTGATAACTGTGTGGGACAATTAGGTATTGGTAGCACAACGCATCAAAAATATGCAGTGAAAATGAACAGGATTTGTAATGTACCTGACCCCAAACCAGTGATTTCGTTCCCAGAGGATTTTTATACTTGTGTACCATTTTCGTATGAGCTGAATTCCAACTTTGTAAACACCAACAACAACTATAAATACGAATGGTTCAAAGACGGTGTTGCACTTACAGCACAAGGAACCACAAAAACAAAAATTACGGTTACAGAGACTGGTACATACAAATTGCGTTTGTCGTATATTGGAGCAAACTCACCTTGCGGTATGGACCCAGTGGAAGCGGAAATAACAATTTCGGCATACGAGCCTGATTTCACTGTGCCAACAGGATTAACGTTCTGTCCGCCAAATATGAAACCGCATGTGAATGGCGATGGTGTGTATAATTATTATACAGCGCAAACGGGTGGATATTTGTTAGGGACAAGTTATAAAAGCAATGAAACAACTCTCGACCCATCGGCTGTAACGGAAAAATCCAATGGGCAATATACCATTTATGTGGAAGAAGCAGGTAATGCCACAGGTGTTACATTTACTCAAATAACGGCATTTACAGGAGAAAGAGCTGGAAAAGGTAACGAAGGATATATTAAAATCCAGGTTTATAAGGATATTGTGCTGGATAGTTTGAGTTTCATGGTATCGTCACATTATTGGGGAAGCGGTATATCAGTTACTGGTTCTATTGGTATTTATGGCGGAGCAAATGCGCCAGGTGATTTGTTATATGCTGGTGAATCATTTGCTACAGAAACAATTAGTGCAGACCAAATGGTGACTGTTCCTGTGAACGTTTCGTTAAAAGGTTCATCTGGTGGCGAAATGTATTGGTTGGCTTTCAATGCATTGAGCGAATGTTGTTTGGTTCCTGACGGAACGGGAACATTTCCTACAATTGATAACCTTGATGGAAAAACGTTGCAGATAGTTGACAGATATAAATATGGTAAAGCTACAACGCCATCTCCATTTAGAAACTTGTATTTCCATACAAGTCCGCACTATTGCGACCGTATTCCTTTGGTAATGACAGAGGATTGTCCGTGTGAAAAGCCTAATGCGGTTACAATCACCGCCGATAAGGAAAGTTTGTGTCCAGGTGAGTCGGCAACATTGACTACAAACTCACAAAGCGCATCGCTGTTCTCGTATGTGTGGTACGAACCAGATGGAACTGTTGGTTCGCCTGTGAATGCCGCATCAACTTCAATGACAGTTGATTACGATAATCCAGGCGATTATAAAGTTGTGATTTACGACAAAACACAACAATTTGAAACAACTTCGTGTAAAAAAGAAGCAACCATTACTATTACGGCGAATCCATATCCGTCGGCAACAATTACTGGCGGTGGCGAATATTGCGAAGGCGATGCTGTTTCCGATGTGTCAATAACGTTTGAAGGAACGGCTCCATTTACTTATACATATAATGAAAATGGAACTGCTGGAGCAAGCAAAACTGCAGCAACCACATCGGCAACAATCACACCAACCACTACGTTGGCGGCAGGTGCGGCTTCGGCGGAGTATGTATATACAATGGCGACATTAAAAGATAAAAATTGTACAGCTCCTGCGGCTAATCTCACAGGAAGTGCTACGGTTACCATTGGGGCAATTCCTATGGCAACTATAACCGCCACTCCTGAAAATGGCGCGGTGTGTGCTCCGGGAACTGTGGCATTGAAGGGCGCTACCAATGTGACTGGCGCAACGCTCGCATGGGGTGGCAAAGGTTCTGGTAGCTCGGAGAATGTAACTGCAAGCGTGTCAGGTGAATACACTTTGACGGCAACCAATAAGGTGACCAACAGACTTTCGTGTACAAGCGAACCTGCAAGTCAAATTGTTACTATAGAAGACAAACCTGTGCTGACAATAGAAGTTGTTGGCGACGATGCTGTTTGTAGCGGCGAAACTATCTCGCTGAAAGCAACCGCAACTACTGACGGTGGAACATTCACGTGGTCGGGAACAGGCGTGACAGGCAGTGGTGCAAATGCAACGGTTACAAAAACCGCTACATGGCCAAATGTGGAAGCCGTTGAGGTTACCGTGAACTACGAAAGTGAGGCTGGTTGCGCTGCCGATGCGGTAAAAACAACCGTGCATTTTAATCCTGTTCCACCAAAACCAGATGAACACAATAAATCTTCATATTGTATGAATCCGACTGCTGCTAATGTAACCTTGGCGGCTACTGCGGCAAGCAATGACTGCAGTTTGCAATGGTATGAAGGAAATGGCACGACAAAACTGAATGCAGCACCAAATATTAGTGTAAAGGCTGCAACTACATATAATTATAAGGTAACTCAGTCGTTCGAAGGTTGCGAAAGCGAACCTACCGATATTACAATCGTGGTAAACGACAAACTCAAACCGAAGATTATCATTTCACACGATGAATTGTGTATCAACGGAACAAGCGAAGTAACGGTTGAAGATGCCGACAAATACACTGTAACGTGGTCGGGTAATGCGGCAACGGCTGGTTTCGGTTCTACTGGAAGCTCAAAAACGCCAACGTTTACCGCTCCGTCGGTGAATGCAAAAACTGACTATACCGTACACGTATATGTTGAAAATAGTGAATGCGATGGTGAAAATGATGCAACCATAACCGTGTATCCTACGCCAACCGTGGCTCTTTCGGTTGACGACGCAGACATTTGCGACGGCGAAACTGCTACAATCACAGCAACAATCACTGGTGATGACGATGAAGGTTCGTTGACGGATTATTTGTGGAAAACGGCAACAGGAACAGACAAAACAACGGGAACGTTGGTAGGTGTGAATACTACCACAAGAGATATAGTTGGAAAGGTAACATATTCATATACAAGTAGTCACGGTTGTAAGGCTGCTGATGTTTCTACCGATATAACTATCCGTGCAACGCCTGCCGCTCCAGTCACCACAGCATACACTAAATGTCTTGATGCTGCTGCGGAATCGCTCGAAGGCTATGTGACAAAGGTTTCTGGCGCTACATTGAATTGGTATGGCACAAATGCAA
>DFGI01000075.1:3281-9392 GCA_002371705.1 Bacteroidales bacterium UBA3754 | reverse complement strand
ATCATCAACTTCAATTCACGCAATTTCTTGTCGGTCTGTTCGTGATGTTTCGAAAACGTTTCTATTGTGTAGTTGCTTGCGGGACGACCTTCAATAAGTGACTGAACATAGGGGAACAGCGTTTTTTCCTCGTATTTCATGTGCTGTTGCACTTCGTGCGCGTAGTCATCATAAAATTTGAGTATTAGTCTGCCCATTTTGTCGTTTTCATCAATGCTTTCCGCAAGTTCGCGACGAATGAAAGGAAGCTGAAAATCAAGATAATAGGCGTGGCTTGCCTTCAAATAGCGTAGCAATGTGGGAACGCTGATTTTTTCATCGTCTTCGAAATTACCCACGTTGTTCAGTTGGAGATTGACCACGGCAAGAAATGTGTATGTGTCAACGCCGTTCAGTTCGCAGGTTTCGTTTACGGTTTTGTCTCCAAAGCCAAGATTGATGCCGAACGAGCCCAGAGCCTGCAACACGCTGTAGTTGTCCTTTATAAGCGTTATCATCTTGTCGCTCGGCTCGTACATCTTGAGATTCTTCATTGCTTTACGCTAATTTTTACCCTGCGAATGTACACATTTTCGTTTTTTGCTCCAATAATCATTTTTAGGTATTATTGCCAAATCATAGATAAAATCACATGTAACATACGTCGCATACATTCATATCGTTTTAGCAATTCGCAATATGACATGAATTTTTATAATGGTCTTTAAATAGATCCTTTTACTGCCTGAACAATATCGTCATATAAATCTTTCACGTCTTCCAATCCTATGCTGAGTCGCACTGTGTTGTCGCGTACGTTCATAGCACGACGCTGTGAACCTGCAAAAGCGCCAAATATTGTTGATGCAGGGTGGATAGCCAGCGATTTGCTGTCGAAAAGATTGGTTGCGCGGCTGATAAGTTTCAAATTATCGATAAAAGCAAACGCATGCTGTTTGTCTTCCAAATCAATGGTGAGCATTGCTCCAAATGTTCCTCCAAATTGGGCTTTTGCCAACGAGTGGAACACGTTGTCGCTCAGTCCGACGTAATTTACGTCTCTAATTTCGGGAACTTGTTTCAACCTTCGGGCAAGTTCGAGGGCGTTGTTTGCCTGCGTGCGGTAACGCATATCCAATGTTTCAAGGCCAAGTGTCTGCATAAAAGCGACCTGAGGCGTCATATAACTACCAATGTTATAAAGAAGTTCGAACTTCATATAACGGTATAATTGCGGGAAATTTCCGTAGTCAAGCACCAAGCCGCCCAATGTCGTCGCTCCGCCCGAAATGTATTTTGTGCTCGAAAGCACTTCAATGTCAACTCCTAACGCTTCCGCGCTAAATTGCGTGAACGGAATAATAGTGGTGTCGGCGACAAGTGGAATGTTTCTCTTTTTAGTGATTGACGAAAGACTCTGAATGTCAACAACCTCGAGTTGCGGATTGGTGATAATTTCAAGAAACACGCAGACCGTGTTGTCGTCTATTGCATTGGCAACCGCCTCGTTGTCGAGCAAATCGACAAAGCGTGTTTCAACTCCGAACCGTCCCAAAGTGTTCGTTAATAACGAAACGGTGTTCCCGAACAGATGTGCCGAAGTAACGATGTTTTTTCCGCTTGCAGCGAGTGCAAAAAGCGTGCAGCTAATCGCCGCCATACCCGAATTAAAGGCAAAAACGTGCATTGCTCCGCTGAGTTGGGCAACCCGTTCTTCAAAATATGCAACCGTAGGATTAGACACACGTGAATACGTTGGAGAATCGGTTCTGCCCACAAAAGCGTCTGCCATTGCTTTTGCCGAAGGAAAGCCGTAGGCGGCCGAATTATAAACTGGCATGTTGAGTGCTCCGTATGCGTCGGAAATCTTTTGCGACGTGCGTACTGTTTTTGTTTGTTTTTCCATATTATAATATTGTATAATTGTCGTTTAACAGTGCAAAAATAAAAAATCTTCAAAAATAACATATTAACATAGTAGGTTTGTATGTTAATTGTTTTATATTTGCATCGTGATTGTAAAACAAAGGTCTAAGAAAATGGCAAAGATAGCAGGCGATATAACACAATTGATAGGTGGTACGCCACTTTTGGAACTTTCGAAAATCGAGAAGGAGCAGAAAACAAAAGCGCAAATTGTGGCGAAACTCGAGTTTTTGAATCCGGGACGAAGTGTGAAGGACCGCGTTGGGCTGTTTCTTATAGAAAAAGCCGAGAAAAAAGGGTTGATTGACAGCCGAACGGTAATTATAGAACCAACGAGCGGCAACACCGGCATCGGTCTGGCTTTGGTTGCCGCCACTCGTGGCTACAGATTGATTCTTACGATGCCCGACTCCATGAGCAAAGAACGTCGTTCGCTGCTGAAGGCGTTGGGTGCGGAACTGGTGCTCACGCCCGCCTACGAGGGAATGCCAGGATCTATTAGGAAAGCAAAGGATTTGGCGGCGGAGATTGGCAATGCATTCATTCCGCAACAGTTCGAAAATCCTGCCAATCCCGAAGCCCACATCGAAACGACGGCACAAGAAATTATAGCCGACACCGACGGGCAGATTGACATTTTTGTCGCTGGAGTCGGAACAGGCGGAACAATTACTGGTATTGGAGAGACGCTGAAAAAACATAATCCCGATATTAAGGTTGTGGCAGTGGAACCACTGGGAAGTGCCGTGTTGTCGGGACACAAGGCGGGACCACACAAACTACAGGGTATAGGAGCGGGATTTATTCCCAAAATTCTCAACACTCGAGTGTACGACGAAATATTCCGGGTGGCCGACGATGATGCTTTTGAGGCGGCACGCTACATCTCACGACGCGAAGGTATTTTAGTGGGGATTTCGTCGGGTGCTGCTTTGCACGCCGCGATTGAAATTGCAAAGCGCCCCGAAAACAAGGGAAAACGAATTGTGGTTCTTTTGCCCGATTCTGGCGAACGGTACCTGTCAACAACATTATTTAGTAAGTAACAATTTAAAAATCAACGTATTATGGCGACAATTACAGTAAACGGTGAAAATCAAGAAGTAAAACTCCCCATTTCCGTGGCGGAGCTGATAAAACAAAATAACGTGGCACAGCCAGAAATGGTCAGCGTGCAGGTAAACGAAGAATTTGTCGATAGAGAGGATTTCGACACGACCATTCTTAACGAAGGTGATTCCGTTGATTTTCTGTACTTTATGGGAGGCGGAAGCAAGTAAAACCATATCCATAACTTTAATTTAAAACACACGAACTATGTTTGATTTTACGGAAGAAGAATTGACCCGCTATTCCCGTCACATATTGCTTAAAGATGTGGGCGTCGAGGGTCAGGAAAAAATACGTGAGGCAAAAGTTCTTGTCGTGGGAGCAGGCGGATTGGGTGCCCCGGTTGCCATGTACTTGGCTGCGGCAGGAATTGGAACCATAGGAATAGTTGACGGCGATGTGGTTGATTTAAGCAATCTACAGCGACAAATTATCCACACGACACCCGATGTCGGGAAACCGAAGGTTGAATCGGCAAAGGAGACGATGAATGCAATAAATCCACACGTGAAAGTGGTTACCCACAAGGATTTCCTATGGGCAAGCAACGCTCTCGACATTATAAAAGACTACGATTTTGTGATTGACGGAACCGATAATTTCCCTGTGAAATTTCTCATTAACGATGCGTGCGTAATGGCAGGAAAACCTTTTAGCCACGGTGGAATACTCCGTTTTGAGGGGCAAACGTTCACATACGTTCCGGGACACGCTTGCTACCGTTGCATGTTTAAAACACCGCCGCCACCAAATGCGGTTCCCACTTGCTCGCAGGCGGGAGTGCTGGGCGCAATTGCGGGAATGTTGGGCACAATCCAAGCCGCCGAAGCATTGAAATACATAACAGGCGTTGGCGAATTGTTGACCGACAAATTGCTGACATTCAACGCAAAAACAATGGATTTCAGAAAAATAAACGTAAAACGACGTGAAAATTGTCCTCTTTGCGGTGAACATCCAACAGTAACTCAATTAATTGATTATGAACAAGGTACGTGCGACCTTGCTTCTCACAAAAAATAAATATCACTATGGCAGAAACAAAGAAACTTTCCTTAATTGCCTTTTCTGGCGAATTTGACAAACTGACGGCTGTATTTACGCTTGCAACTGGTGCGGCCGCGGTAGGTTACGAAGTAAACATTTTCTTTACGTTTTGGGGGCTCGACGCCATAAAACAAAAGAAAGGACGCTCGTTTGTGGGCGGAAACTGGCTCACGAAAATGTTCGGATTTATGATGGGCGGCTTGCACGTGACGCCTACAAGCCGATTCAATTTTTGTGGCATAGGTCCAAAAATCTTCCGCTCGCTGATGCGTAAAAACAACGTGGCGACGCTCGAGGAACTTGTGGAGGCGGCTACAGCCCTCGGCGTGAACTTGTACGCTTGCGAAATGGCAATGCACGTACTCGGTCTTCAACAATCCGACTTTATCCACGAAGTGAAAGACACGCTGGGTGTCGCAACATTTTTGGAATTGTCCGAAGGCGGAAGAACCATGTTCATTTAGCAAATCATTCATAACTCTTAACTCTTAATTTTTAACTCTTAACTCTTAACTCCTATGACCCACACGTTAGACATAACAAAGGAACACTGCCCAATGACGTTTGTAAAGACCAAACTGAAATTGGCTCAAATAGCCGAAGGCGACATTCTCGAAGTGTTGCTCACCGATGGCGAACCACTCAACAATGTACCACGCTCGGCAACCGAACAGGGTTTTAAGGTGCTGGATATCAGCAAAGTGGAAGGAAATATTCATAAAGTTACAATTCAGAAATAAAGATGGAAATAACAATAACGGAAGAAGCGTACCAGTCGCTGTTGGCACAAGCACGGAACGACGCACCGATTGAATCGTGCGGCTATCTGTTGGGACCCGACAGTAAAACGGCCACGGTGAGCTATCCTATGCGTAACATCGACCAGTCGGAGGAGCATTTCAGTTTCGACCCGAAGGAGCAGTTCGCGGCGGTTAAATATGCACGGCAAAACGGATTGGTGATTGTAGGGAATTGGCACAGCCACCCCGCCTCGCCGTCGCGTCCGTCGGCGGAAGACATACGGCTTGCGTTCGACCCGAACATTCTCTATTTCATTCTCTCGCTTGCCGACGAAAGACCTGTATTCAACGCTTTTTCGATTGTTGGCGGCGAAGTCAAAGAAAAAATACAATTAAGATAACATATTGATTAACATTTTTAAACAGAAAATTATGGCAGACAGTAACATTCAACGCAGTATTACGACAGCAACGGCTCGAAAACTTGCAAACACAACCAAAACACCCCCGCAGATGGGGTCAATCACTCCTCGTCTTCTCTTGAAATTATTACCTTGGACGCAGGTGGAAAGTGGTACATACCGTGTAAACCGCACGAAGGTGGAACTGAAAAAAGCCGACCGAATCGCTATTCAATATTTCGACGGTGTGGCAAGTTTCACGGCAAAAGATTTGCGTCAAATTCCGCTTTTTTCAAGCATTGACCAGGAAATTGTAGCCGACCTTGCACGGAATTTCGTCCCCGTAGAGGTAAAACGTGGTAAAAACCTTATCACACAAGGCAAGGACAAACAAAAATTCTTTATTGTCGCAAGCGGACAGGCAGAAGTAATCAGCACGGGAATCCACGGCGAGGAACTGCGTATCGCATTGTTGGGCGCAGGCGAATATTTTGGCGAATCCGATTTGCTTAGTGCCGCAGACTCGACCGTTACGGTTCGTTCGCTCACAAATTCCACATTTCTCCAGTTGGAAACTCCCGCTCTTGAAAAATTAATCGACGAGAAGCCGAATTTCCGCGAACAGTTCAACAACGCGGTTGACGACCATCTTCGTCTGAAAGCAACGGTGAACGACCACGGCGAAAAGCACATCGACCTTGTTTCTGGTCACGAAGAGGACAACATTATTCCCGAAACGTATATCGACTACGAAGAAAATCCGACGGAATATTCTCTCAACACATTACAGACGGTTGTCCGTGTACATACTCGTGTAAGCGATTTGTTCAACGCTCCTTACAATCAGCTGGAACAGCAGTTGCGTCTTTCAATCGAAAGTATCAAGGAACGTCAGGAATGGGAACTCA
>DFGI01000075.1:0-3234 GCA_002371705.1 Bacteroidales bacterium UBA3754 | reverse complement strand
AGGAATGGGAACTCATCAACAACAAAAAGTTCGGTTTGTTGGCACAGGCCGCTCCCGGTTACAAAATCAGCGCCCGCTATGGTGCGCCGACTCCCGACGACCTTGACGAACTTTTGTCGCTCGTTTGGAAAGAACCGGCGTTTTTCATCGCTCATCCACGTGCCATAGCCGCTTTCGAGCGTGAATGTACGTGGCGCGGTGTTCCGCCTGTATCGATTGATTTGTTTGGAACAAAAGTGATTACGTGGCGTGGCGTGCCAATCATTCCGTCTGACAAAGTCGAGATTAAAGGCCAATATCTGACGAGCCGCGGCGTTGGCACAACCGACATTATTTTGGTTCGCACGGGCGAAAAGGAACAAGGAGTTGTTGGTCTGCATCAGGCAGGCATTCCTGGCGAAATTGCCCCTTCTTTGTCGGCACGGCTTATGGGATTAGACCAATATGGCGTGGCAAGCTACTTGCTTACAAAATATTTCAGTCTTGCAAGTCTTACCGACGATGCCATAGCCGTTCTCGAAAACGTGGAAGTTGGCTATTATCATGATTATCAACATAGAAATCAAATTGAAAAATAATGTACGGTAACGAATTAGATAATTTTCGACCAGATATTCCCGAATTGGGACATATTCCGCAAATTAGACTCGACGGCGACGCCCCCGTGCCAGATGAAAATCCGGTGCGGGCGCAAGTCCCCACGACTTCCGAAGCTGATTTCGATGGATTCAAAATGCCCCAGCTTCCGTTGGCGGGTGAACTTTCGGCAAGCGAAACCGAAATGTTCAAAAGCGTAGTGGAGAAGTATTTTGGCGAAGATATACAGACATACGAAGCTCCCTCGAAAATCACGCATTCCCGTTCTGCTGACGACGTGGAGCCAGACTCGAAAAAGTGTCTGCTGACCGACAACGGATTTGGCATTGGCATTCCCGAAACGGAACTCGTGCGCAACCTGCACTACGAGGAAGCCGATACGATAGACCAAACGGAGATTCGGAAGCAGTTCCCTATTCTCGACCAGAAGGTGAACGGGAAAGATTTGGTGTGGTTCGACAATGGGGCATCCACACAAAAACCCTTGCGTGTGATTGACGGTCTCAGCCATTTCTATAAGACTGACTATTCAAACATTCACCGAGGAGCACACACGCTTGCCGCACGGGCTACCGACCAGTACGAGGCGGCACGCGAGAAAGTTGCACGGTTCATCAATGCTCCGTCAACCGACAACATCGTGTTTGTTCGTGGCACAACCGAAGGTATCAACCTTGTGGCTCAGACATTTGGACGCAAGTATCTGCTGGAAAACGACAACGTGATTGTGTCAACACTCGACCACCACGCCAACATTGTGCCGTGGCAGCAAGTGTGCAAGGAACGCAATGCGGAACTACGGGCGATTCCTATCGACAAAAACGGTGACTTGATTTTGCCGGAACTTGAGCGACTGATAACACCACGGACGAAATTCATCTCGGTGGGTCACGTTAACAATACGTTCGGGACAATCAACGATGTGAAAACCATCATAAAAATTGCCCACTCGCACAACATTCCCGTGCTGATTGACGGGGCGCAGTCGGTTGCACATACCAAAATCGACGTGCAGGATATGGATTGCGACTATTTTGTTTTTTCGGGACACAAAATATACGGTCCGTCGGGAATCGGCGTGATTTACGGCAAGAAAGAGGCGTTGGAACTACTTCCCCCGTGGCAGGGCGGTGGCAATATGATAAAGGATGTGACCATAGAAAAAACTGAGTTCAACGAACCTCCTGCCCGTTTCGAGGCAGGCACGCCTAACATTGCCGACGCTATTGGTTTGGGCTACGCTCTTGATTTTGTCAGCTGTGTCGGCATTCACAATATTGAACGCCACGAACATGACCTGACCGAGTACGCGCGCCAGCAAATCGCACTCATTCCGGGCATCACACTTATGGGAAATCCCCAAAAACGCGTGAGCGTGGTTTCGTTCGACATTCCCGGCATTCCTGCTCCTCAAGTCGGACAAATGCTCGACAAAGAAGGAATTGCCGTTCGTGCGGGACACCATTGTGCACAGCCGGCATTGCGTGCCTTGGGCTACGAAATGTCTGTCCGTCCCACGTTTGCAGTCTATAACACACGCGAGGAAGTTGACCGCCTGACGGATGCTCTCAGACGAATTGTGGGCAACACAAAATAACGACAACTAACTATGGGAAAATAGGACGTAGCCATCTGTTACGTCCTATTTTAATAAAAAAAGATGAGAATGGATAAACGAGAAATTTTGGCTAAAAATGTGGCCATACTGTCCAACATTGAAGAAAAAGAAAAAAATATGCGTGCAAAAGAATGCCGCCTGCCTTCGATTGACGCTGTGAAACATATTATAGAACTGTTGAGGCAGATTTTCTTTCCTGGCTTTTTCGGTGCCGAAATAAACAGTCAGGATAGCCGTATGTACCGCATTGGGATAAACGTGGAACAAATTGCGAAAGAACTTGAGGAACAGATTTCCCTGAGTTTCAATAGTTTCAACGGAGGAAAAACGGTGGAGGAAGTGGAAAAAATCACGCTCCAGTTTCTTGAAAAAATTCCCGAAATAAAACGTGTGCTTTATACCGACATTGAGGCTATGTACAATTCCGACCCAGCAGTAACTTCGTATGGCGAGATAATTTTTTGCTATCCCATTGTGCAAGTGATGGTTCACTATCGAGTGGCTCACGCGCTGCTGAAACTGAAAGTTCCCGTTTTACCTCGAATTATCACAGAAATGGCACATTCCGCCACAGGAATCGATATTCACCCAGGAGCCGAAATCGGCGAATATTTTTCAATTGACCATGGCACGGGCGTGGTGATTGGAGAAACCTGTATAATTGGCAACCATGTCACTTTGTATCAGGGCGTTACGTTAGGAGCGAAGAAGTTTACCTACAACGAAAACGGTCAGCCGGTGAACACCCCGCGCCACCCGATAATAGAGGACAATGTCACAATTTATTCCAATTCGTCGATTTTAGGACGTATTACAATCGGGCACGACACCGTGATTGGTGGTAACATTTGGGTTACCGAAAGTGTGAAGCCACATTCGAAGATTGTACAGCAAAAAGCAGTTTCGGAAACCTTTTTCGACGGGGCTGGAGTGTAAGAAAAAGGGGATTGTCAGCTCTGTCGGGCAATAAATCCGATTTCTCAGACGATGAAAGTTACCCCATCACCACGTCGAGCACC
>DFGI01000009.1 GCA_002371705.1 Bacteroidales bacterium UBA3754 | reverse complement strand
AATAAACAATTATCATCATTGCAGAATGTTGAATACAAAGAACTTACAGAAAATATTGGGCGTGCCAAAATCAGAAATCTATTGGCTGATACGGCACAATACTCCTATTTGTTGTTTTTGGATTCCGATGTAAAAATTTATTCCGAACAATTTCTACAAACGTATATTACTCATTGTCAACCGAATAGCGTGGTTTATGGAGGAATGCTGTATGACTCAACGCCACCATCGCCACAACAGCGACTCCGTTGGAATTATGGCAGAAAAAAAGAATGTCTTTCGGCAAAACAACGACAAAAAAATCAATACAAATCTTTCAATTCCATAAATTTTCTGATAGACAAACATGTGTTTGACATGACTCGTTTCAATGAAACAATTTCCACCTACGGACACGAGGACACCCTGTTTGGATTTCAGTTGGAACAAATGCACATTCCTATTTTGCATATCGACAATCAAGTGTTGCACATCAACACGGCGACGAACAGAATTTTTATAGAACAAAATAAACAAGCGGTGGAAAATCTATACAAAATGTACCGAAATTCTCCGAAAAAAACAGCCTTTCGTAGGAATATCAAACTACTCCAACTGTTCCATTTTTTAGAACAACTTCATTTGGTAAATTTTGTGGCCGCTTGTTACACAAAACGTCACGAAAGACTTCGTGAATACATAGAAAAACACAGCAGCCTTAGACTACTTAATATACTGAAAATTAGTTACTTGTGCTTTATTTCAAAACATTATGCGAAATAGTGTTTCCACCACGATTGGAACACCAATAGCGACCATATCTGTGCCGGAGCATCATTCGGCGAAGGGCTTATCGCAACATTACGCAAGTTGGTAATCGCATCATATTTGAATACACCCTGCTCTTCTATAAATTGTTTTAACAACAATGATTCTTGCAAGTCGCGGAACGTGTTTTTACACCATGCGTACAACGGAACTTCAAAGCCTTTTTTCGGTCGGTTATATAATTCCGACGGTAAATCATCGCGGAATGCATCCTGCAAAATCCGTTTTTTCATCTTGCCATTAATCTTATATTCCGACGGCAACGAATTGACAAATTCCACAAACGTATGATCCAAAAACGGTGTACGGACTTCCAAACTATTGTCCATCGACATTCGGTCAACTTTGGTGAGCATATCGTTTGCCAACACAAGTTTTTGGTCTGCCAGCAAAATATCGTTCATCGTAACATTCTCGCCAAACGTGAAATAACGTGATTTCAAAGCGGTCACATCTACATTTGTGTCGTGCAACAACGCCAACGCATCGTTTTCCGAAGCAAAACTGCACCATTTGTAATATGCGTCAGCAGTCGTCATGCTCGCACCCTCGGCATATTTCACAATCTTTCTAAACACGTTGAACAGCGCATTAGAACGTGACTGCGGCAAATGTTTCAGCAACGGATATGCTGCCGCGACAACAGAATTTAATCCTTTGTGCTGCAACTGGTTATAATGAGCAAAATGTTTGTGGTAGCCAGCAAAAATTTCATCCGCTCCATCGCCCGAAAGCGCCACAGTGACGTGTGGTTTCACATATTTGCAAAGCACGTGTACCGCAATTGACGAAGAATCGGCAAACGGCTCGTCAATGTTGTTCAAAATCTCAAACAACGATTCTTCAAGTTTTGCGTTATCAATTTGTATTTCAGTATGTTGCGAATGTATTTTCTTTGCGACCAACCGAGCATAATACGTTTCATCAATAAACGGATTATCCTTGAAACCTATGGAAAATGTTTGCAAACCGTCAACGTAACGACTTGCTATTGTGCTGATTACGGAAGAATCAATGCCACCGCTCAAAAACGTTCCCAGTGGAACATCCGAAATCAATCGTTTTTGAACCGAAGCAGTCAGTTGTTCAATCAATTGAGTTTGAGCCTCTTCGTATGACAAACGACTTTTCTTCTCCGCAGATTGTTCCAACGAAAAATATCGGTTCCGTTCCACACCACTGGGACTGACAAAGAGTGACATTCCGGGTTCAAGTTTTTCCACACCTTGCACCATTGTCATTGGCGCGGGGACGTACATGAATTGCAGATATGCAAACAAGGCATTGTTATTGAGTTTACGTTCAAACGGAAATTCCAATATACCCTTCAATTCCGACGAAAAGCCGAAAAACTGTTCTGTCTGAATGAAATATAACGGTTTGATACCCATTCTGTCACGTGCGACGAACAAGGTGTTTTCAACAGAATCATATACAGCAAAGGCAAAAAAACCATTGATTTTTTCCAGACAACATTGTCTATATTTAATATACAGATACAGAAGCACTTCCGTATCGGATGACGAAGTAAAGTTCACACCATCGGCACGCAATTCTGCATAATAGTCACGATAATTGTAAAATTCACCATTATATATTATGGTATATCGTCCCGAAGCATCGGTAAACGGTTGGTTGCCTGCGGAACTTGTATCCAAAATCGCAAGCCGTGCGTGTGCAAGCACCACTCTGCCCGTACATTCCACCCGTTGCACTTCAGGTCCCCTATTCCGCAATGTTCGAATGGATTTCTCCACACATGGGACAAAGGACTCCGCTGTGTCAGTAAACGAATATATTCCGCTAATTCCGCACATAATAAAAAGTTGCATAAAAATATAAATTTTTTGAAAACTTCTGTCACCTCCATTTACAAATCCCCATTTTTAGGGATTGTACACTTTCCCCAATTCTTTTTCTTTGTGGGCAAAAAAGAACTTAGTTTCACTCATTTGCGAAAATGAAAGGCATTGGTTATTTAGGTTGTTGCATAATCCTTTTTTCAGGAATGCTTCAATCGTGTACAAAGGAAGGCATTGATATGGACGACGTGGTGGTTCCGAAGGGCTACACATTGTCGGCTGGAACTTCTACAATTTTTATGAATTCATCAAAGGCGTTCGATTCGCCTGCCGAATGGCTTTCTGGCTCCTATGAACGGCGTTTTAACCGTGGTGATGCATTGTATGACGATGCCCGAACAAGCAGCAACGGCTACGGTGGCGGTCTTGGTCCCGTGTATGCCGGCTATTCCTGCGGTAGTTGTCACCGCAACGCTGGTCGTACAAAACCCGGCGTGTGGACTCCCAATGGCGTTGACGACAAAGGAAATCCCACATACGGTTCGGGACAATATGGTTTTTCGGCTATGCTGATTTACATTACCCGCAAAAACGGCGTCTTTTTCCAAGACTATGGACGTGTGGTCCACGACCAGGCAATCTACGGCGTACAACCCGAAGGAAAAGTCAAAGTTGACTGGCATTTTCAGTCTTTCTCCTTCCCCGACGGAGAACCTTACGAACTCTGTTATCCAGAATTTACCATAACTGAATGGTACAAAAAGTTTTGGGACGGCGTGAAAGGCGACTCCATAATTCTTCAGCCCGAAGACTTGTTCTGCACGGTGAGAATTCCGCTCCGTCACGTGGGAATGGGACAAATTATGGCAATCGACCCTGCTGAAATCGAGGCATTGGCGGCAAAAAGCAACTATCCCGAATATGGCATCAGCGGGCGTTGCAACTACATTACCGAACGTGGACGGCGTTCCGTGGGTTTGTCGGGAAACAAGGCACACCACTTGGATTTGACCGTGGAACTGGGCTTTTCAAGCGATATGGGCTCAACAAACAGCCGTTTTCCTGAAGAAATCTGCGAAGGACAACTGCAAATGTCGCAAGGAAGTGCTATGGGTTTGTCGTACAATCAGTTAGATGTTTCAACCCAAGATATGGAAGATGTTGATTTGTATATGCAAGCACTTGGCGTGCCTGCACGAAGAAATGTTGACGATTCTGTGGTGAAACGTGGCGAGCAGATGTTTTATCAAGCAAAATGCCATCTTTGCCACGTGACTACGCTCCACACAAAAGTGGGCGGTTCGGTGCTACTGAACGGAACACGATTGCCGTGGCTCGGGAATCAGACTATTCACCCGTATTCCGACTTTTTGCTCCACGACATGGGTTCGGAAATCATGGGCGTTGGCTTGAACGACAATTTTGTGAGCGGGTTGGCAAGAGGCAACGAATGGCGCACAACGCCGCTGTGGGGCGTGGGATTGCAGGAGAAAGTTAATGGTCATACTTACTTTTTGCATGACGGACGGGCACGGAATTTTGTTGAAGCCATTATGTGGCACGGCGGCGAAGGCGAAGCGTCAAAAAATCTATTCAAAAATATGAACAAAAACGACAGAACGGCTTTGGTGGCGTTCCTTAACTCGTTATAGAATTACGAATTACAAATTAAAAAATAAGAAATAAAAAAGGGTTAATTGTAAAAAAGATGAAAAAGATATTTTGTTTTGTTATGGCTCTGTTGCCGTTGTTTGGATTGGCACAGGAAAATCAGGAATCTAACGCACAAGCAACGACTCACGACGATGATTTTGAAAACGGCATAGTTTCAATGAGTGGAAAGACAGGTCTGAAAATCAGTAGCGGCACTGGCGATTTCGTATTTAAACCGTTTATGTTGGTGCAGACGTGTGCAAAATTCAATTATTACGACGACGAAGGTCTTGACAAGGCGTACAATCAGGACAACGTGGCAAATAGCGGCTTTGCCGTTCCTTATGCCGTGCTTGGTTTCACGGGGAAAGCGTTCGGGAAAGTCACGTTCAACTTGTCGATAAACGCGGCTTCGAGTGGCGGAGCGTTGCTCCAACAAGCGTGGTTCGACGTTCAGACGAAGAAGAACATTGCATTTCGCATAGGAAAGTTTAAAACACCATTCACCCACGCATATCTTACCACGTTGGGCGAAACATTGCTTCCCGTGCTTCCAAACTCGCTGACAGCCACAGTGATTCTGCCGTATGCGTTGAACGCCGTCACGCCAAGCATAGGATTGGGTTTTGACTTGGGTGCGGAAATGCACGGCTCCATTGCTGGCAAATTCGGTTACGAATTGGGCGTCTTCAACGGAACGGGAATAGGCACGAATGCGGCTGGACGGACATTCAGCGACGATTGGCATATTCCGTCGTTATTGTATGCTGGACGACTCACCTTCTCGCCCAAAGGAGCCATGCCTATGATTCAAGGTTCTGCAAGCCGTCTTGACGAAAACAAATGGATGATTGGCGTTTCGTCGTCGCTGAACGTTGAGAGCGAGAACGAAAGCACCAACGATTTCCGTGCCGGCTTTGAATTTGCATACTTGTACCATAAATTGTATCTGGCAACCGAATGTTACTTTATGCACATTGGCTTTACGGAACGCCAGAAAATCAGCGAAACGTATAATTTCATAGGCGGTTACGCACAGGCAGGTTATTTCGTGACCAACAAATTGCAGGCGGCATTGCGTTATGACCTTTATGAACGTAACGGTATGGATACCAAGGGAATGCTGAACATGCCAGCAATCGGATTTAATTATTTTATGCCGGGTTGCAACCTGAAATTGCAGGCAATGTACCAATACACTGGCCGCACGGGGCACGAAACACAAATCGACCGCGACAACGACGATTTGGGAATGACCGTGCACAGCGCCACGGTGATGTTACAGTACACGTTTTAGCATTAAGAATTAGGAATGAATAATTAATATTGTAGAGACGCACGGTCGTGCGTCTCCTAATTGCAAAAATATATGAAAAAAATATTGATTATAGGCCTTTTAGCCTTTTCGGCCTGCGACGACGGCGATGTGATGGAAAACATAAAAGCAGAAAGTTCGGGACGGACGGTAAAAATAGCAGCGACAGTTTCGGGCATAGAAAATTGGCCGTCGGGCTACAATGTGGTAGTGGCAGGTTTTGGCGACAGCAAGTACGCCGACATTTCAAAAAACATTTTTTCCGCCACAGCCGACACGCTTGTGCTGAACGGCATTGGCAATGACGTGAAAACCATTGAAATTTGTGCGATAAACCGTCTGCGTGAGCGTATTGCCACGTTTTACGAGAACGATATTTCAAACAACAATGAAGCAGAAATTATTCTTGACGCTGGTGCGGTGCAGGCCGACATGTTCAGCGGCATTCAAAAAACGTTGTTTAACCCGACGTGTGCGGCGTGCCACGGAGGAGGAAAATCCGCTGCTGCAGGGCTTTATCTAACCGAAGGGAAAAGTTACGACGCATTGGTTAACGTGGCTTCGTCAAAGGCGACCGACGGCTCCGTGCGTGTTGTCCCCGGCGATGCGGCTAACAGTTTTCTGTACAAGGTCGTTACTGGCACCGATGGCACCCTATCGTTTGACCACTCCAACATGATTCTTGACTACAAAAATCTTCAACTAATCGAAGATTGGATAAATAAAGGGATAGAATAGGTGTTAGAATACCAAGTTTTAGGGATTTCCATAGTCAATGAGTGTTAATACTTTTGGCGGTGTTATAGGTTTGGAGGCAGTGAGTCAGCCAAACCGTAGTGAAATTCAAAACTGAAGGTATAAACATGGATTATAAGTCATACTCCTACCCCGAATTTGGTGCCGTTGCCGAGGTTTCAACATTCAAGCCGAAAAACGGAATCACGGAACACAACATTATGTTGCACACCACAAAATACGGAATGTCGTTCCGTGAGCAATTGGAATCGCTTCACAACACTTTGGCGGTGATGGAAGACACGTTGTGGGAAAATCGCGCAAGAGCCGTTATGAAGCGGTATTTTTTGAGCGATGCGTCGAACCAAACGGCAATGGTCGAGGAAATGCTGTCGAATTTCTCGCCGTGTGCAGTGTCGATTGTGCAACAGCCACCACTCGACGGCACCAAAGTCGCTTTGTGGGTTTATTTGCAGGAAGGCATTCCCGTTCCGCAACGCAACGGAAACGGCACATTTTCGTACAAACACAACGACATAACTCATTATTGGACCGCATACCGCCACACTTCGGGCGGAAATTCCGAGCAACAGACACGCTATTTATTGGAGGGCTACGAGGAAGACCTGATTTCGCACAAGTGCAACATTGCCGACAACTGCGTCCGCACGTGGTTTTTCGTCCGCGACGTTGACACAAACTACGCCGGCGTGGTACGTGGACGACGCGACAATTTTGAACAAGTTGGGCTTACCCAGGACACGCACTACATTGCCAGCACGGGCATTCAGGGTTCACACGCCGAAGGCACGGTGAAAGTTCTTCTTGACGCCTATGCAGTAAAAGGGATACAGAAAGGACAAATGTCGTATCTGTATGCTCCCACCCACTTGAACCCAACCTACGAATACGGCGTAACGTTCGAGCGTGGAGTTTGTATGGAATACGGCGACCGTCGGCAGCTGTTCGTCAGCGGCACCGCCAGCATCGACAACAAAGGAAACGTGGTCCACGTGGGCGACATACGCAATCAGACGCTGCGAATGTGGGAAAATGTGGGCAAACTATTGGAAGAAAAAGAACATACGATGGACGACATTACACAAATGATTGTGTATCTGCGTGATGTGGCTGATTATTCCTTGGTGAAGTCGATGTACGACGAACGTTTCCCCGAAACGCCCAAAGTGATTGTACTTGCTCCCGTGTGCCGTCCCGCTTGGCTGATTGAAATGGAGTGCATCAGCATAAAAGACTATCGTAGTTCAAAGTATAAGAATTTGTAACGAAAGGTTTGTGCAAAATCACTGCACTACCCTTCCCCAACATCGAATTTCATTGCGGAATTTAATCCTGTGCAGTTGCTTATTCACCCTGTAATGGTTGTTACAGGCATTTATTTGTTCATTTTCTCGCTCCGAGAAAAGAAAGCATTGTGTAAATAATGTGATTCGCTATAATTGTATATAATCATACAAAAACGTACCTTACGGCACGTTTAATAAAAATATAAATTCTCGTATTCTACCGATATGAAGTGCCTAACGGCACAATTTTTCCCCCTTTTCGTCACACAAACAGCACCAGCACCTGTGCCACAAGCACCCTGAGAAACATCGTCAACGGATATACGGTTGAATATGCCACGGCGGCTTGGTCGTTCGTACAAATGCTATTTGAATACGCCAATGCTGGTGGGTCGGTCATTGCGCCCGAAATCATTCCAGCTATGGTGAAATAGCTGCGGTGGCAAACGTAGCGTGCCACAATACCCATAATCACGCAGGGGAAAAATGTGATGATAAATCCGTACAAAATCCATTTGTAACCGCCTCCCGCAACAATATCGACAAATCCGTCGCCCGCGCCTAAACCGACTGCCGCCATAAACAAACAAATTCCAATTTGACGCATAAAATGTATAGCCGACGACGGCATATAGGTCACCAAATGCACTCTTGTTCCAAACCGTGCTATCAAAATCGACACGATAAGCGGACCGCCTGCCAAACCCAATTTAACAGGTACTGGCATACCAGGGAATGTGATTGGAATCATACCGAGCAACACGCCCAACGCAATACCAATGAAACTTGAAACCAACTGTGGCTCATTCAACGTTTTAATGGAATCACCCAAAAGTGACTTTACTTTTTCCACGTTGTCGATGGCACCAACAACGGTCAAACGGTCGCCGAACTGGAGAATCAAATCTGGCGTGGCTATCAGGTCAACGCCTGCACGACGTACACGGGTTATGTTTATGTGGAATGTTTTCGACAAGCCCAAATCGCCCAAACGTTTTCCGTTCCACTTTGAATTTGTTATCACAAGTCGTTCACACACAAGTTCTTTCGGCGATTCCTTTTCCCATTGCTCCTGACTCATATCAATCTTTCTTCCGAAAAGTGCCGTAACCGCTTCAACGTCCTCGGGTTTTGCCAAAAGATAAATTTTATCGTTCTGATGAAGTTCAATATCATCGTCGGCAAGAACCGCATTGGTGGAATTTTTTGATAAAATTCGGCTGGCAATGACCTCGCGACCCGCATAGCACAACGCCTGTTGAATTGTTTTTCCGCAAATTGCCTCGTTTGTCACTTCCAATGTCAGCAATTGCAGACTGGTGGCGTTGTTGAGATTATTTTTGTCGAAAATTTTCTCTTCGTTCGACGATTCGGAACGGAAAATATATTTCAGCAAAATGATGCTCAAAATAATTCCCACAACGCCCAACGGATAAGCCACGGCGTAACCTTGCGCAAACAACGGCTGAGCCACGTTGTGAATGTCGCTGTAGGTCTGCTGAGCGGCACCGAGTCCGGGCGTATTTGTAACTGCTCCATACAGCACGCCAATCATTGCAAGAATGTCCTCGCCCGTAACCACGTGGATGCAATATGCGGTGGCACTGCCGAGCAAGACAATTCCCGTTGCCAACAAATTGAGCGACACACCACCCTTTCGGAACGAAGAAAAGAAACTCGGACCAACCTGTATTCCAATGGAATAAATAAAAAGTATCAAACCAAATTCTTTGATGAAGTGCGACGTTGTTGCGTCGAGCAACAAGCCAAAGTGACTTGCAAAAATGCCCACAAACAAAATCCACGTAACGCCAAGCGACACGCCGCAGATTTTTATACGGTTCAACACAAGTCCCAATGCAATGGTCACGGCAACAAGCAAAATTGAGTGTGCCACGCCGAAATTGAATAATAAATTAGAAAACCAATCCATATTTTAGAATAAATTCATTTTTGCCAATCCAAACGATTCCTCCTGACACAAAATGCGGAGAAATTCCTTTGTTGAACGTTTCATATAACTGTCTTTTCGAATATGATAGCACCCTTCCATTGTGCAGTCCGAAATGTCGAGCGGAACGGAAGTTATGCCTTTCTGGTTGCCGACCGTGGCCTGCGAAAGAAGCGTCACCAGCAAACTTTGGCGAATGAGGTTTAAAAGCACGTTGATGTCGTTCACCTCGACCATGACGGAGAAATTATGTTTTTGTACGTCGGCAAGCCGCTCAAACGTGTTTCTTGCTTGCATTCCCTTTGTTGGCAAGGCAAGATTCCACTTTTCAAGAGTATTCAGACTAATTGATTTTTGTTTTGCCAACGGGTGCGATTCGTTCATCACTACTGACAAATTGTTTTCGAAGATTGTCTGCGATTCTATGTTGGGAAACAACTCCGACGAACGGTAACTCAACGCCACGTCGATTTGTTCCTTGTCGAGCATAAGCATCAGTTCCTCAACCGATTGGCAGTAAATATTGAGCTTAATATTCGGATACAGTTTTCTGAACTGAAGCACCGCCTCGCTCAAAAGAAGCGAAAACGTGTAAGTTACGCCGATATTCAGTTCGCCAACATTCAGATTTTGGACATCGCGGATTCTTTCTATGCACGTGTTTGCTTCGGAAATGGTACGCAACGCCGACGGAAAAAATTCCTTGCCAATGTCGGTCAAGTCAACGTGGTGCGAATTTCGGGTAAACAGTTCCACACCTAACTCGCCTTCCAATTGCTTTATTTGTTGAGACAGAGTGCTTTGCGTCACATTTAACAATCGTGCCGCCTCCGAAAAGTTTTTCATTTCCGCAACCTTCACAAAATATTTCAACTGCCGTAACTCCATCTGTCGTTCAAATTTTTTGCAAGAATACAATGTTTTTTAGAAACCGACTATCGTTTTTGATTATTTTATTCAATTATTACTATAGATTTTCCTAATAAAAAGAGATGCCATCCAAAGACGACATCTCTTTCATCATTGTTTAATTAATTGACTAAAAGTTAATTGAACAAAAATACTTTTGCAAAAATAAGAGCTACCATAACGCCCATAACAATTAAAAATCCCATATCAATACGTTTTTTGTTTACAAGCACAAAGGAATACCGATTTCCGTTGAAAAAGAAACAACCGTGATGGTTTTTCTCAATACCAACTATTTGCGTTGTTTAATAAAAGAAAAGCGATAGCAATCATAAGAATAAGCGATGGCGGAAGTTTGTCCGTTCCGTGTTTAGCTGTACCGTCACCTACCCTATCAATCTACAACCTTCAGCTCTGGCACATACGGTTCCGTAACCGTTCCTTGGCGGGCGTCGTTCTCAAACGGGAACACGTTGGCTGCCTCGAAAAGGTTCTTGTAGTGTGCGCTATAGTAGCGAAGCGTTACTTGTCTATCATCGTTTGTCGTAACAGGTTCTGTGATGAACAAGAAAAACAAACCTTCTTCTGGTTTTGAAACTCCCACGCATTGGCCGTCGATGAAGGCGGCAAGCACGTCGTTGCCAGTCAATTCAAAATCCGAGGCCCTGTCGGGAAATTGCTCAGCAAGGTCGATTTTCACCACGGCGGTCATCGACGAGTTGTAGTCATAGTCGCTCGATGCCGTCCACGTAGGTGCGGAAACTTTGCCTACCAACGTCTCGGAATTGGAAATAGGCGTATTGTCGTCTTTTTTGTTTTTGTCTTTCTTGCAACCTGTCGCGCAAAGCAACAGGACGCAAGATGCAAGTATCATCAGTTTGTTTTTCATTTCTTTATCAATTTAATGGTTATTATTTCTCCGTTACTATTAAGTACAGCGTTGTACATACCCGAAACAACGTTCAATGAATTGAGATAATTCTGAACTTGTTGTTCGCTTTCGGCATTTTTCAATTCACCTACGAATTTACCAGCCACCGTGTAGAAACGTACATCGGCAGGATAATAGCGTGATGAATTGTCTGCACCAAAGTCAAGCAAAACAGGATTTCCAAGCGTTCCAAGATGGTTGTTGCCCGTATAACGGAACATTGGTTGAGTAGTACCAAGAATATCGCCGTCTTGTTCCAACTTGAATGTTACCGATTCTGCATTTTCCGTAGCACTGATTGTCACGAAGAACAATGTGTCGCCATCAACTTCCTGCGGACGAGCAATACCTGCAAGTTCGGTACCGACGTATGCAAGAACGCGTTGGTCGCTGTTAGTCTGACCGTCGATTTTCGCAACGAGAGTCATATTGCCAGAAGCCATCGGATTAACAAAATCAACGACATCTTCGGCAAGTTCCTCGCCACTCTTGAGAACTGACGACGGTTTGTAGTAATGCATATTCACCGAAGTTTCTCCATTGCGGTAGAACAGATATCCCTGACCTGGTCGCATAGACTGCAAAGAACCTTCCCAACGACCTTCTTGAGAGAACACTGCCACAGCGTCCTTAGACTTAATCACGTCGCCATATTGTGCATCGTCAAAATAGTCAGCCAATGCATCGCGGAGCGAAGTCGGCTCGTCAAGCAGATAAGCGATGGTGTTCCAACCTTTATTGAGCGTCACTTCACGTTGTTCCTCGGTAAGCGAGCGACCATCCACGTTGATTGACATTTCGCTTGACACATACATCATATGCATATTGTGGAAATCAGTCTGCGTAAGAGAACCTGCCCAACGTTGATTTCCATCCTCATTTACAAATTCGGAGAATGCACGTTGCGACGGCGATTTGATTAAATCACCATTTGCGAATCCATCTTTTCCAGTAAACATATCGTTTGGCGATGATTTTTCTGGGTTGACGTTCCAAGATACCCAGTTCCAACCTTTGTTAAGATGAATGTTCTGCATTTCACTTGACGATTCTGTCATCTGCAAAGCAACTGGTTCGCCAACATAACCCGGAGTCGAGTTATTTTTATACGTAAGTGCAACCGATGGATTGAGCGTATAAATTTTACCTGTGGAAGCACGCCACAACTTGATTGTAAGCGGTTGCGACTCCATACTGCTGTTTCCGTAGATGGTAAGATATACATAACTCTTGTTCGTGTTGCTGTCGAACATATTATGAGTTTTGCCAATCATTTCGTTGTTGCTGAACACGGCAATAATATCACGTGTATCGGCATCGAGACGAGTTGTGTTGTCTGCACTAATTATTTGCACTTGTCCACGAAGCGACATAGAATTATCGTATTCACCACGGTCAACCTCATCCCATGGACACGTTGCAATGACGCTATAGTCAATCAACAATGGTTCTGCCAATCCAGTTTCATCAGTAAGATAAATAATGGTGCTATATTCACCAATAGGCAAATCTTTGTTGTACGTCAAACGGATTGTTTTTTCCTGAAGTGGATCTAACGAACCATATGGCTGGTCAACATCGAGCCATGCTGGAACCGATTCAATGGTATATTGATGGCGCATACCTACATTGTTATGGATCTCTACATCAACGTAGTTGTATTCATCTTCAGTCCAATCGTAATCGTGTTCGATGCTGATAGATTTTGTATCCCATTTCAAACTATTGCGGTCAACAAATGCAGTCCACATTACAGGCGACGGCATCGGGTTTCCGTTCAAATCTTCCACATCGCGTACGGTCACGTAGATGTTCTGCTTGTTGATTTCTCGGTCGAGCATATTCAAATTGATAAGCAATTCTGAATTGTCGTATGTCCATGAGAAATTCAGTTTTGAAAGCAAACCGTGGTCACGTACAGGAGCATAATTGTCTTTGTCGGCAAGAGATGCCACGTTTGATTGTTCTACATCCAAAATCAGCGGAACAACTTTGTCAACCACATTACCGTTTGCATCTTTGAAAACACGTTGGTCGTTCGGAGAGAATACCAATTCAAGAATGCCGTTGGCGTTCAATATCTGTTCTTCGAACGGCAGATAGGCAATCAAGCCCATTTCATCACCAGCAGGAGAAACATTATCGAAATCCTCCACAATATTTTGTGGCAATGCCTGCTCAAACACGGTGAACTCGTCAACGCTACCCTTGAAACCTTCACCACCGAGAGCCATAGCGCCAGTTATGCCCGATACTTTTGTCGCAGCAATGTTGTTTGTCAGCTGACCATCAATGTAAACTGCCGCATTGTTGTATGTACGGTTGATTGACAGAACTAAATGGTGCCATTCGTTGTCGGCAAACGAACCAATAGGTAATTTCTGGTCACCTGTCTTCAAAACAAGTTTTCCTGATTCGAATCCAATCCATGTACCAGATTGAACGCTGTCGTTTTCAACTCGTCCAGCAGTAAATACAGGAGCATCGCTCGATTCAGTCTTGAACCAGAACATAAGAGTTTCGTCGTAGATAGCAGAACGGGCGAGCAAATTACCATCAAGTTCCACTTCCGTATTGTCGAGTGCAAGCGAAATACCTTTTGGCAAATTCCACGCAGTTCCCTTTGTGTAAAGAGTTGCTCCGTGTGCCATGTCGGTAAGTTCAGTTCCGCGACCTTCGTTCATTGGATAGTATGCAAGCAGACCTTGTTCGTATCCAGTAAGACGACGCATATTCGTAGCAGCAATTTCTTCTTGCGTAAGGACCTTGTTCCAAATACGAGCTTCAAGCATATTTCCCTTGAAACCTTGTCCAAAGTTTACCAATGCCGAACCATTTACCGCAAAGTCAGACAAGTGATTAGAATATTCACTTTCGTAATTGGTTATATCCTCAGTGCCCAAGTAGAAACGAGCCTGTTTTTCTTCATTGTCGTACGTCATTACAACTCTGACAAAATCTGTTATTGGAGAAGAGATTTCTTTCGACAATGCATAACCCTTCAAAGAAAGAATGGCAAGCTGATTTCCAACTATTCCATACGTAAAACTATCTTCCCAATTATCAGCATCGCTATAGCTGAAAATGTTGCCGCCGAGCATATCTTCTGGCTTAATAATTACATCGATAGAGAACGATGTGTTGTCGAGTGAACGGTTAACTTTACTTTCCACAAATGATTCCATTTCTCCATCAAAATGAAGCGATGTACCTGCCGTAATACCCGTTTCGTTGGTAACTCCCACCAGTTGGAAATTATTGTCTTCGTCGAGATAATTTCCTGCAATTGGTTCTGAGAAACGGAGTTTAAGGTCGTCCTCTATACCAAGAACCGCACTTACAGGTTGTGGTTTTCCAAATAAAACAGGAACACGAGTGTCTTTCGTACCAGAAATCACTTCGGATGCTTTGGTCACAAAACCTGATCCGTAGCGACAGAACGAAACGGCACGCAAGTCATACTTCTGTTCCATCGGGTCACGTTCGCCATAGAAACGGAATGGCACAATTCGACCGTTTTCTATCATCGCCTTGCTTCCTGTGGCAAGTTGATAGAGAGAATCTTCAGCATAGAACGAACACTGATTTACCCAATTATCATCAGATTGAGTAGAAAGTTTGTATTGGAACTCAATATGGTCGAAATTCTTGTGATGAATGTCGAAACCAGTGATGTCGATTGGCAGATAGTAGCCAACTGAATCCTGTGGCGAAAGTGTGTTCATAACCCAATTCTGACGCGGTGAAGAAATTCCCACATCGCTTGAAATTGGCAAGAAATGAACCGAAAGATTCATATCGGCACCAGTAGCAGGACATTCTTGGAGACCCAACCTCAACGCAAGGTCGTTGTAATCGTCAACAGTACCACGTTCTACTTCCAATGTCTGAATAACAGGAGTTCCCGGTGCTATTCTATAAGAAATATTTTGAATAAGCGGAGCTCCATTCACATACAATTTTGCTCCGTCAGGGTTGCTTGTTCCATCGAATGAAAGGAAGAAATTGTCAGCTTCGGCTGCATCGCCATTATCAACTTCTCCGTCGTTACGAAGTTCTATGCGGAATGTAGCACGTTTGTCGGCACCAACATTTGCAATCTCAAACACATTGGCACTCAACCCTGGTTTTGATGTCCACAGCGTTCCGTTGCCAATAATAGTTCCTTCGTTGTAGAAACGAGTACGTTCAACGTCTTCGTGCGGACACGCACTTGCTCCTGCTTCGGTAAAGAACACGTACGAACCATATTTGAGATCATTGTTGTCCTCCTGTCCTACTTGAGCTCTAATTTCCTCGGTTTTCGACAACCAAGTGGAATCGAATGCCGCACGATAAACCGAAACGGTAATGTCGCCTCTTGAATCTGGCACAATGGTAAATCCAGATTCTTTAGAACTACTTCCCGTCGTTGTCATACGTTTGTCAGATTCCATATTCTTAATCGGGTCGAAATCCAATTTAAACTTACTTGAATTTGTCACCGTACCCAATTCCTGTTTGTTTTTCTGACGTTCTTCACCTAAAGTAAGTTCGCCATCATCGCCTTCAACAAGATCTTGAGTGTAGAAATTCTTAAGCGCTTCGGCCGCCGAAGTTCCGAACGTAGCACTTTTATCTTTGAAATTGCTAATATTCGCAATCACACTACCAATGGCAGTACCAGCCGCCGTTCCTCCTGCACCCATTGCATCGGAACCGATTAATGCCCAACCTTGTGGCAATTCGTTGTAGGAACCTTCTGCTTCGTATGACTCGCTATATGAGTAACTTGTTCCGTCGGAAACGCTGTATGCGCCGATTTTCATACCACTTGTACGAGCTTCAACTTTTTCACGTTCATTTTGAACCAGAATGGTTATCCACTTCATAATCATATTGTTGTAAGCGGCAATTTCGTCATTGTATGCGCCGTCACCTTCAGGGATAAACATATCGTAACTCATCTTCGGCAAAACGCCTTGAATGTAGTTCTCGGTTTCGTGATACCAATACGTTGGTTTTCCATACGCATTTGCAGCGGCCTGTGCCTCTTCTGCCGAGTTAAAGCTCATAATCAGATTTTGGCGTTGCAATTCCAAGTTAGGAATCACT